>JAWUYR010000059.1:0-26908 GCA_034110705.1 Gammaproteobacteria bacterium
CAAAGCTTGTTTCAGTATATCGAAGGGTATTATAATCACAAACGAAGGCATTCATCGATTGGATACCAATCACCCAGTCAATTTGAGATGGCTGCGTGAGTTCGTAGAAGTGAGTGTCTACGGAAATGGGGGAAGATTAAATCATTTACTATATTTTTGACGCAAAACAAGCCTGAGAAAGTAAGAATAGCCGTGCGTGTTATTGCCGGAATATTAAGTACCAAAGGATTTGTTAATATCGTTTTAGCTCATTTAGCACGACATGATAAAGATGCCGAGTCAAAAACCTATGAGCAACAAGTTAAAGACTACTGCGAGACATTACCCCAAATAATCCAAAAAATCGGTAAAGGATGGGACGTTATCTTTTCAGGAATAGATAAAGGCTCATCTCTGGTTGCAGGAATTGTAGCGCCATTTAATGTGTATTATGAGGGTACTCACGTTACGAAACCATTAAGACAAAATTTAATTGATGGCATAAGTTTTGCTGCAGGCAGTATAGCTGGCGGCGTGAGTAAAATACTTGAGACTCAAGGCAGTAAAAAATTTGAGACTATTATGCTTGCTGTAGATAGTCTTAGTGATAATATTTTCATGACCAGTAATTTTTATATGAATATGCAAATATGTGCTACTCCTGCTATTTTAGAAGCCTCAGGTTTTGGACAAGATAAAGATTCTATTTATGGGATCAATGCTATGTTAATAGCAATGAGCTTAGTCGACACGACATTACGGGTAAAATATCCGCATTTGATTAAACGTATCCGCTATTATGAGTATAATGACTATTCCGATGCTTTTAAAAACATGGTAGTCTTTACCGCTAATGTAACCGGAATGACTTATTCGTGGGAAACAGCCCGCAAGGCATGGAAAAGACCATTGACTCGTAAAAGCCAAGAGTTACATGAACATCTTATCAGTGAAACTGACTTTGAAGAGGATACGAGATGAAGAACTTATTTTTAATAATATACTTTAATTGCTAGCACCCTGATAATGTTTTCAACAATATCTAACGCTAACGAAGTCGCTAAAATCTATCAACATTTACAACAGCAAAATGGTTTAAATAAGAAAAAAATTAGTTTTCTCTTCGTGCAAAAAGCCGGCTTAATTAATCTATCAAAACAAAAAAAACATTGTTATTCCATGCAACTTAGCCAGCTTGGCGAAAGTTTACTATACTTTTCTGACCGCCCTTCCCGTATTGTAGGGCATATGTCCACTGCGGAGTTTGTTAGTATTTGGAATAAAACTAAAATTTATCCTAATGCTACGGTACAAGGGTTCATCATTCATAATAAAGTTAAAAAACCCTTTATGAGCGTCATTACTTTCTCAAATCCGCGCTTTGATAAAGCAGCTGGAACATTGTATTACCATGGCTGCATTACCGATAAAACAACTGAGAAGTCTAATTTACCTCTCAAAATTGTTGATGCCACATTATTTATTGATAATTATGGGCCCTGGAATGGCGCTTAGCTTAATCAGCCACCATTGAGCTCTCCGCCAAATCGCTCAACTCGCGCAGGCCAACAAATAGCATCACCGGTGAAATAGATTGGCTTGAGCGCATACTGGTTATCAGTTTCAACCAACGGCTGGTTAGTCGCTCGTTATCTGTAGACCATTCTTCCACTCGTTGCTCTATAGAGTGTGATTTAATACCATGTCGAATAGCGTTAACCGTTAGCTGAGTTTGTACCGCATCGATATCATCAAAAATCCCCGCTAAAGCCAAACCATCCCAATGCGTTTCATTTTTTTGCTTGCGAATTTGATAACGCAACCAACTTAAATTTAGATATTGACCTATTTCAAAATAAAAACGTAACAATTCCGTTAAGTTTAAATCGTTATTAACTGAAGCATCGATAATATCAAATGCTGAGAACATAGCATCATAGAGTGATAATTTTTGAATTAATGACTCTGGTACTGAATATTCACGAAAACGCTCACAGAATTCCTCATAATGAGTTTTCCGCTCCCCCACCAACATGGGAGATAAGCCACGAAACATTTTTTGTAACACTGGCTTGTACTGATTTATCATTTCACTGATATTCAAATTTTCACGGTATTTACGTATGAACCAACGACTTGAGCGACGAACAATGCGGCTACCTAACAACATCATCTCTGTTTGTATCTCAGTTGGCACTTTATAGTCAAGAGCTTTAATTTCACCCCAAAGATTATGTAAACCAAATATCTCTCGTGTAGCAACATAAGCACGAACAATATCCGTATACGTTGCACCGGTCTCATGGTACATACGATAAATAAATACCGCACCACCTTCATTGACCAACTCATTACTTAGTTGCGTCGTAATAATTTCCCTACGCAAACTATGCTGCATTAATTGATGATTAAAACGCTTAGTAATTCGTTTTGGAAAAGCAGTAAATAAATAACGGGCTAACCAAGCATCTTCAGGAACCGTTGAATTAAGTAAACGTGTTTGTAATAATATTTTACTGTAGCTTACTAAAACAGAAATTTCAGGAGCGGTTAAGCCCTTACCTTTTATTTTTCTCAGCTCAAGTGTTTCCGTTGATGGAAATGATTCTAAATCTCGCTCTATGATTTTCTTATCTTCTAATAAGTTTGCAAACCGACCATACAGATCAACCTGTTTGAGTGCTTGAGCCTTAGCTAGTTCAATAGCCAAGGTTTGTTTTTCATTATCGTGTAAGACTAAATGACTAACTTCATCTGTCATATCTTTTAACATACGATTACGTTGATTATATGAAAGCTGCCCAGCATCAACTAAACTATTGAGTAAGATCTTGATATTAACTTCTTTGTCTGAGCAATCAACACCTGCTGCATTGTCAATAAAGTCTGTATAAATTTGCCCCCCAGCTAAGGCAAATTCTACTCTAGCCGATTGAGTAAGGCCTAAGTTGCCCCCCTCACCCACTATTTTGCAATTGAGCTCATTACCATTAACTCGTACCATGTCATTGGCTCTATCACCTGCGTCAGAATTTTCTTCTGTACTGGCTTTAACATAGGTACCAATGCCACCGTTCCAGAGTAGATCGACATTCATCTGTAAAATAGCGCGGATCAAATCATTCGGGACAATATGAGACTGCTCTAGTCTAAGTAGCTGCTGACATTCTTTAGGCAGTTTAATTGATTTTTCAGCACGAGAAAAGATGCCGCCACCTTTTGAAATCAGTTTTTTATTGTAACTTTCCCAACTTGAACGTGGAAGATTAAATAAGCGAGTTCTTTCAGTAAATCCGACACTAGCCACCGGTTTTGGATCAATAAAAATATGTCGGTGATCAAATGCCGCCACTAGACAAATATGTTCGGATAGCAACATGCCATTACCAAAAACATCTCCACTCATATCACCAATACCAGCGACCGTAAAATCGGTCTGTTGTATGTCTACACCGATATTTTTAAAATGTCTTTTAACCGATACCCAAGCACCTTTTGCTGTAATACCCATTTTTTTATGGTCATAACCAGTTTTACCACCAGAAGCAAAAGCATCTTTAAGCCAAAAACCATATTCAGCTGAAATATCATTAGCAATATCAGAAAAGCTTGCCGTTCCTTTATCGGCGGCCACAACAAGGTAAGGATCATCACCATCGTAACAAACAGTATTTTGTGGTTTTATTAATTCACCCTCAATAATATTATCGGTAATGTCCAATAACCCACGTATAAAGTTTTTATAACAATCAATTCCTTCACGCAACTGTATTTCTCGTGAGGCAGATTTATCCGTGCTTTTTACAAAAAAACCACCTTTAGCACCCGTAGGCACAATAACTGAGTTCTTTACTTGCTGAGCTTTCATTAACCCCAGCACTTCTGTACGGAAATCTTCACGTCTGTCTGACCAACGCAATCCACCACGAGCTACTTTTCCACAGCGTAAATGAACACCTTCAAAACGAGCGGAGTAAACAAATATTTCATATTCAGGCAACGGCTTAGGTAATATGTCGATTTCTTTTGGTGAAAACTTGATTGATATGTAGCTTCTTGGATTGTCAGAGTTATTCTGAAAATAATTCGTCCGTAAAATGGCTTTAATAAGCGTAAAGTAAAGCCTTAAAATTTTATCTTCATCTAGGCTGGCCACTTCATCAAAGGATTTAAGTAGTTTTGCTTCTAAATTTGTCAACAGTAAGATTTTATCTTCATTATTATCTGGCAAAAACCGCAAATTAAAAAATTCAATTAACATCCTGGCAATGTTTGGATAATGATTAAACGTGTTTTCAATATAGGTTTGGCTATAGGCAACCCCTGCTTGACGTAAGTATTTGGCCAAAGCACGGATTAAATTAACTTGCTGCCAATCGAGCTGACTTAAAATGATTAGGTTATTAAAACGATCATTTTCAAACTCACCAGACCAAACTTTAGCAAAAGCTAACTGAAAATTTTCAGTTATATTATTTAAGTTAATTGGAATATCACTATGAAACTCCATTTGAAAATCATTAATAAATACAGATTGATTGTTTTGTCGAGAAATTTCATAGGGATGTTCGCCAACAACTTTCATGCCCATATGCTCAAGAATAGGCACAACATCAGAAAGTGGTGCTGTTTTTCCAAGTTGATAAATTTTGAAATTAAACTCTTTCACCTCAGACTTTGAGGTGCGATACAGATTTAAAATAATACTCGTAGAATATGAAATCTGCTCAATATGCTTTAAGTCGCTTACACCAATTTTGGCCGTATTTCGCTCACGATAACTTGCTGGAAAAGCATGTTTGTAACGCCCGTAAAGTTGCAGACCATATTCTTCACCGTAATAATCAAGTAATAAATCACGCAAATGATCTTTCCAAGAATTAACCGCACTCACTAATTGCTTTTCGATTTCCTCAGCATCATAATGAACCATATTGTCAGGCTCAATGCGGATCATGAAGTGAATTCTAGCTAAAACAGAGTCGGCAAAATGTGTATAGTACTCTGCTGTTTTACCGTTTAAATTCCACTCAAGTATTTCTTGCAATACTTGCCGTAACTCATCAGTAAATTGGTGCTTTGGAATATAGACTAAGCATGAAATATAACGCCCATATACATCTTTGCGCAAGAATAAATGAACTCGGTTTCGCTCTTGTAACGTTAAGATCCCCATTGCATTTTCTTTTAGCTCTTCAATATTGCCTTGGAATAAATCATTTCGCGGATAGGTTTCTAAAATGTTTAATAAAGCTTTTCGAGAATGAGATTTTTTCAACATACCAGAGTCGTCTAAAATATGTGCGACTTTTAAACGTAAAAATGGAATGTTTTGTGGTGCGCTGTTGTAAGCACTTGACGTAAACAAACCAATGAAGCGTCGTTCACCAATTAAATTACCATCATCATCAAAGCGCTTTACACCGATATAATCTGTATAAACGGGACGATGTACTGTCGATTGAGTATTGGTTTTAGCGATAATTAAAGCTTGTGGAGATAACATTAAGTTTAGTGCTTCTGGCGTCATCTCAGAAAAATTACGGAATTTTAGGCTACTATCGGTTTCACGTAATACGCCCAAACCTGTCTTCGGTAACATTTTTAATGCTTGGCGCTTACCTTTACCAACTAAATCATAATCTCTACAGCCTAAAAAGGTGAAATTATCATATTCAAGCCATTGTAAGAAATCAATGGTCTCTTCAAGCTCTGAAGAACTAATTGAAGGTGAATTAGAGGTTAAACAAGCAATAGATGCTTGTACTTGAGCGCACATTGCTTGCCAATCTGTAACAGCAAAATTAACATCCTTCAAAATTTTCTGTAAATCTTTTTGCAAGTTCTCTAAAAATTCAGGGGCTGTGCGCTTGTCAATTTCGATATGAATCGGAGCTTCATTATAAGCATCAGGATCATGACTGCCCCACGGTAGAATGTCATTAATATTGCCTGCAGCATCACGCTTGACCTGCATACCACCGGCATTAATAATTAAATGCACAGAAAGTTTATGTCGGTTAATCTCCATGCGTGAACTGCCAATCAAAAATGGCATATCATCATGTGCAATTTCAATAATTGTATGCGGCGACTGCCAGCCGTCTTGCTGATAGGTTGGATTAAAAACCCGAACCTTACTTTCATGAGTTTGACGTGTCTTGAAAAATTGCCAATAAGAAATCAACATCCCGGCTAAATCCATAATGGTATATTGCCGCAGATCATCATAGGATAACAATGTGAAAAATTGTTCCGTAAATCTTTTAATTAAAGGACATTCTTCAATATTAACTTGCTTAGCAAGGCAATCGAGAACTTGTGTAATGAGTTTAGTGCGTTTAGTGCGTTTTTGTTTGTGGGTCACGAGACTACCTTAAGTACCTGTAAATGCAGGTATTTTACGCCTAATATTTCAAATTAGCTAGCTTTTTGCCAAGCCGATTTATCACGCAAATAATTGAGCGTTACCTGGTCAATTGATTGCGCCACATTAGAGTCAATCGCAGCCTCAGCCAGTATTAGTATATCTTGCGCTTCAGGGTAAAGCGCCGCCTCACTGGCTGTGAGTGTTGAGTTTTTTGCCAGCAAATTTGGATAAAGTTGCCAGCCATCCCCCGCAATCATTGTTGTTTGACCATGGACTAAAGGTACGTCAGAGGGTGTTATAATTTCATCATTTTGGGAAGGTACCATTTGCCCCTGTGGGTTTAAAAAATATCGGCCTAAGTAGACTCGTTGCATAAAGGCATTAACACAACAAAGAACCTTCTCAGCCCCAAGCTTACGGTGTGTAGTTTGTGCCAAAATGTTAAGACTAGAGATTGCCACGACCAGGATATCTAAACCAAGCGTCAGACCTTGCACAATACCTAACGAGACTCGTAAACCTGTAAAACTACCAGGTCCCACTGATAATAATAAATAATCAAGATCAGCTAGCTTAATCGTAAATTTTTGTAACAATGCTTCGATTACGGGCAACACTTCTTCAATTTGCTTGCGTGGCGAACTAAGCATGACCTGTTCGTAACGGCCATTCACCTGTAGGGCAATGCTCCCTTGTGGTGAACTCATTTCAAAAGCAAGTAGATTCAAATTATTCTCTAACGCTTATTACAGCTAATCCATTGTAAACAAAAGAAAACCAAGATAATAAGCAAAGTAGGCACTGCTAACCATTTAAAACCCATATCTAAATAAGGCCAAGTATCAATGTAAGCATAAACAATTGTCGCGGTACCGCCTAACGAAAGTCCCCAAGCAAACATTTGATAACGTCCTAAAAATAAAACGATAATGATTAAAGCACCAATACCCGCAAAGGCAATGAAACGCCCTTTTTGATATTTTACAATCTGTGGTTGCACATATTTTTGCTGCATGCGTCCAGCCTCTTTAGCTAAACCTTGTTTAGTATTCATGCTTAATTGTTTTTGGACATTTTTAGGCAAGCGTCCAAACAAACCTTTTGGTACTTTGATGTTATCAACCTCTTTAGCGAGAGAAGATTGAGATAATTTGGACAAGTCAGGTTTATGTAATTGATGATTAAGTGCTGTGATCAATACAAGTGGTAACACAATGGCAATAACAAGTGCGACGATCATTTGTAAGGCTTTCATAGTCTTCTCCCAAAGTTTCGCTTACCTTAGCAATTTTGTAGACTTGAATCAAGAAATCTCGTCGATGATCGGCGTTAGATGAATATGTTTCACAGGAATAATGCCGGACCAAACATCTCGCTTTAGATCAGATTTTAAATCTTCTGCCGGCCCTATACGTTGCTTTAAAACAGCCTCAGTTAAAAGTATTCTTAACATCCCCGTTGCATTTAGCTCTTTACGATTTGGTTGGCGTACATCCTGCCAGCGTTTTTGGTCAAACACCGCCATAAAACGTTCTAGGCTTTTAAACTTTTCGTCTCTATCGAGCACTGACTCACATTGACCATACACAACAACGGAGCGATAATTCATACTGTGATGCAATGCAGATTTAGCAAAAACCAAGCCATCTAATATAGTAAAGCTTATACAAACTTGCTGCCCTTGTTCCACTAGCCTCGTCAAACGACTCTGAATAGAACAGTGAAAATAAAGATATCCTCCATATTGCCAAAAAGGCAATGGGATTGAATGTACACTATCGGCCATTTTGAAAGCCAGATGCCCAATAACCGCTTCATCAATAACCGCATTGATCTTATCGCTATCATAATTTGCTCTTTTGGGTATACGCTTTATTGTGGTACGGTTGGTTTTTTTGTTCAACATCACTTGCTTCTGGTTAGAACAAAATGATAACCTTTATTGGTTCTAGCCTATAGAGCTAATTCTATATTTTACAGGAGTCCAATTTTGCCGGTTTTACGCCAATTATCTGAGCTTCCTACTTTACGTTTGCAAGGCAAAAAGCCCAAATACCAACAAATTTATCAACAGATAAAGCACGCCATTACAACGAGGCAATTAACAGAGAATATGTTGCTACCTCCTAGTCGAGCTTTAGCTAAAGATTTAGGCATATCACGCAACACTGTGCAAAAAGCTTATGAACAGTTAATCGCTGAAGGTTATTTGCATAGCAAAATTGGCTCCGGTATTTTTGTTTGTGTGCAAATACCCGATAATTATACTGCCGTTAAAACTGAGACTGGATTACAAAACCTACCCCTCACAAGACAAAAAAAAGGTCTTACTTTCACACCCGGCATTCTAGATTTAGATCATTTTCCAACGGTTTTGTGGCAGAGCATAGTGCATTCCGTCCTCCGTACTGAATATAAACATCATTTATATTCTATCGATGAGTTGGGTGACGCCACTTTACCTCAAGCAATCACAGAGTATTTGACCTATACCCGCGGCATTAGCTGTACAGCTGAACAAGTTTTAATAACTGCTGGCGCCCAAGAAGCTATTAATTTATGTTTACAAACATTATTAAACGAAAATGATAGTATCGCCATAGAAAACCCAGGATATAGAGGCGTTTATAATGTTGCCGAGTATAAACGATGTAAAATTATACCCATTCCAGTTAGCCACGATGGTTTTGACGTGGGTGCTTTGCAGCGTAAAAAAACTATTCCAAAGTTAATTTATGTAACGCCATCACATCAATATCCATTATGCATGACATTACCCATTAGTAAGCGTTTACAATTGCTCGACTATGCGCAACAACATAAAAGTTACATTATTGAAGATGATTACGACAGTGAATTTCACTATCAAACCGACCCTACACCTGCTATGCAAGATTTAGGCTATCCAGAACGTGTTATTTACATGGGAACTTTTAGTAAAATTCTTTTTCCAGCATTGCGTTTAGGATTTTTGATTCTACCTAATCACCTAGTGAAAAAGTTTTCAACCATTAAGACCTTGCAATTTGGTCGCACGACATTGTTGAATCAAATGGTAACGGCAGAATTTATCAAACAAGGTCACTTTACAAAACACATAAAGAAAATGCGCTTGCATTATGCTAAGAAATATCAGCAATTAATCAACTCATGTGAGAAATATCTCCCCTCAGAAATTAAACGTTATACACATAGTGTAGGTTTGCATATTAGTTTACAATTCCCTAAAAATTATTCAAGTAATAATGAAAAACAATTTATTAAACTACTTAATGAAAATCATCTATTTCCGGTTGCTCTATCGACCTATTATTATAAAGACATGCAGATGGGGATAGTATTAGGCTTTGGTATGATCTCATGTGAAAAAATAGACATCTCCATCAAGAAACTGGCTAAACTTTATAGACAAAGAATGTTAGAATAAGTTTCTTTTACATAGGTAATTTAAATTATGTCTATCCATGCAACTTTGGACACACCCCAAAGAATTTACCCAAATATTAGAAAGCATTCTAAATAAATAACACGACATCTAATGAACCAACCTACTATAACACCTGAAAAACTAAACGGCACAGTGGAACACGTTGTTTTCCACAACAATGAAAATGGCTTTTGCGTTTTGAAAATAGCCGCTAAAGGGCATCAAGATTATGTTACGGTTGTCGGCAGCGTACCTAATATTGCGGAAGGTGAAACCTTTGAGTCTACTGGAAAATGGATCACCAACAAAAATTATGGCTTACAATTTCAAGCCGAAACATTGAATGTTGTTGCTCCACAAACCAGCGCTGGTGTTGAAAAATATTTAGCCTCTGGCATGGTCAAGGGTATTGGCCCGCACTTTGCGAAGAAACTGATTAATGCTTACGGTAAAGATGTTTTTGATGTTATTGAAAATGATCCACAGCGTTTACTGTCATTAGACGGCATTGGTAAAAAACGTGGCGCACAAATTATAGCCGCTTGGGATGAACAAAAAGTCGTGCGCGACATCATGGTATTTTTACAAGCTCACGGTATTGGTACGGCTCGTGCTGTACGTATATTCAAATTCTATGGTGATGCGGCCATTGAGAAAGTCAGTGACAACCCATACCAACTCGCCCTAGATGTCCACGGTATTGGTTTTAAAGTTGCTGATGATTTAGCACAAGCATTGGGTATTGATAAAAACGCCCCTATTCGTGCCCAAGCAGGTGTACGTCATAGTTTACGTGAGCTGTGTAATAATGGTCACTGCACCGCGAGCGTAGAAAACATTATAAAACAGGCTATCCGTTTATTAGGTATCGAACGCTCCATTTTAAAAGAGGCTATCGAACATGAGGTGGCTTGTGAAAATTTGATCGCTGAAACCATTAATGATGTCGATAGTTTATACCTGCCGAATTTATACAACGCCGAAGTTGGTGTAGCAGAATGCTTAACTCATCTATTACAAACCGAGGTACCCTGGCGAGCGATTGATGCCGCTAAGGTTATCCCCGAAATTACAGCCAGAACTAAAATGACACTGTCAGAATCGCAACAAAAAGCTTTGGAAACGATTATCGAGCATAAAGTCTCCATTATCACCGGTGGCCCTGGTGTGGGAAAAACCACGATTGTAAATACGCTCATTAAGATGTTACAAGGCCAATCTATGGGTGTTAAATTATGCGCCCCCACTGGGCGTGCGGCAAAGCGAATGAGCGAAGCTACCGGCATGATAGCCAAAACGATTCATCGCTTATTAGAATTTGACCCGGCTATATTTGATTTTAAACACAATGCCGATGACCCTCTTGATCTTGAAGTCTTAATTGTTGATGAAGCCTCGATGTTAGATATTAGTTTAATGCACAGCTTGCTCAAGGCGATACCGCAACATGCGGCATTAATTTTAGTCGGTGACGTTGACCAACTCCCTTCTGTTGGTGCCGGCCAAGTATTAGCGAATTTAATTGACTCGGGTGTCATTCCTACCGTGCGCTTAACCGAAATATTTCGTCAGGCCAAAGGTTCGCAAATCATTACAAACTCACATCGTATTAACCAAGGTGAGCTTCCACAATCAAGCAATGCTGAAAGTGATTTTTATGTCGTTTATGAAAGCTCAGCCGAAGCGATTCACAATAAAATTATTCAGTTAGTCAGCGAACGCATCCCCAAAAAATATCAATGTGACCCTATTAGCAACATTCAAGTACTCACACCGATGAACAAAGGTGGCTTAGGTACAAAAGCTTTGAATGCCTCACTACAAGCACTTTTAAATGGCGACAGTGAACCTAAGATACAACGCTTTGGCATCACTTTTTCTCCCGGTGACAAAGTCATCCAAACCATTAACAACTATGACAAAGAAGTTTTTAATGGTGACATTGGTATGATAGACCGAATTGATGAAAATCAAAATTTGCTTTGGATATACTTTGACAATCGTTCCGTGGAATATGAATTTTCTGATTTAGACCAAATCAGTCTTGCTTACGCAACCAGCATTCATAAGAGCCAAGGCAGTGAATATCCAATCATTGTTATGCCGCTGGCGATGCAACATTTCGCTTTATTAGCCAGAAATTTAGTTTATACTGGTGTCACTCGCGGCAAAAAACTAGTGATATTAGTCGCCGAAAAGAAAGCCCTGACTATGGCCGTCAACAGAACAGAGAGCCAAAAACGATTAACCTATTTAGCCGAACGGCTGCAAAACATTAAAAATTAGAGGTAAGCATGTTATATTCCGTAATCTCCCCCGCTAAAAAACTTGCCACTGAAGTCAGTTACGACGGTGAGACCACTCAAGTTGCGTTTAAAAAAAACACCTCGACGTTAATCGAATTATTAAAAGACATGACGCCCAATAAAATAGCCTCATTAATGCACTTAAGTGAGAAGATCGCCTACCTAAACTATACACGTTACCAAGAATTCAAAGCAAAATCTTACACAGAAAAAAATGCTTCACCTGCCCTATTACTATTTCAAGGCGATGTCTATCGAGGCTTACAAGCTGAGACGTTTAACAAACACGAGATGGTCTTCTGCCAAAAATCGCTCGGTATATTATCCGGCCTATACGGCATACTCGCACCACTCGACCTCATCCAAGCTTACCGTTTAGAAATGGGTACAAAACTCGATAATCCTGAAGGCAAAACACTTTATGCTTTCTGGTCCAGTAAGGTCACCGCAGAAATTAATAAACGCATGCAACAATCTAAAGCTGAGTACTTGCTTAACTTGGCCTCTGATGAATATTTTTCAGTGATCGATAAAAAACTAATTAACAAACCGATTATAAAAATTGATTTTAAAGAAAACAAAGATGGAAAATTGAAAACAATCGGTATTCATGCCAAACGTGCTCGTGGAGCTATGGTGAATTATATTGTCACTCATCGCAGTAAACTGCTCGATGATATTCGTGAATTCTCTGAACTAGGCTATCAATATGATAGTATTCGCTCAAATAGTGAAACACTGGTTTTTATACGCTCTCTAATTTAGATGAGTACTGTAGTATTCACTAGAAAACTTTAATTCCACGGCATAGTGACAGCCCTTAGGAATAAATTGAGCAATTACTTTTTCTAATTGAAGCAAGCACTCTTGCATGAAAGACTCATCACGATGCGGTTTATTTAAAATAGAGACTTGACATAATATATGCGTGTGTTGATATTGATCACTAGGATAAGCACGACATTTACAATGGCCAGCTGAGCCATCTAATTGAATTAAGGTCTTTTCCACCACAGAAAATAACTCGGTAACGTCTAAGTTAAGGCTTGCACTATACTTTAAATCTAATTGTGGCATTTTTTACTAGCCTCGTGTAAACAACCTAATTAGTTTAATAATAACATCTTAATGGGAATTAATTAGCAGAAAAACTATAGGATATTAAGATAAATTTAAATTATCTCTATCGTATTTATGTTGAGATAGTAACAATAAAAATTGGTGCCCGGGGCCGGAGTCGAACCGGCACGGTGTTACCACCGAGGGATTTTAAGTCCCTTGCGTCTACCAGTTTCGCCACCCGGGCATCAGTTTCTTACTGTCAGTGGATAGACCCACTGTAATGTCGATAAACCATCGCTGGCCTATCGTATCTTCGCTCATTGAGCAAAGTTGGAGGCTGGGGTCGGAATCGAACCGGCGTCAACGGCTTTGCAGGCCGCTGCATAACCACTCTGCCACCCAGCCAGTAATACAATTTACTTACAAAATTAAAATGCTTTCACTCAAGCGCGGATTATAAGTCATTGATAACGCAAGAGTCAACAAAAAAATATGGGGCCGTTTATTTGTTGATTTCTTATAGGCTAAGGGGAATATCTAGCGATTAATTATTAGGCTTATTTAAAGCCATATTTTTAACAAAATAGTGCTTAACTACACCTGTAGGGGAAATAAAAATAAAGAAATTAACAGTGGCTACCTGCACTCTTTTCAGACACTTAAGTTATAATAACAGCAAGTCGCAATTATGAAAATTAAAAAAAGGCAATCATCATGATATATCACACAAGTTACGAAGAAAATATAACCTGGAGTGATGACGGAAGATTCGGTGAGTTTGCGTTTTTTGCTCATGATGGTTTTTATTTTGGCGATTTTACCTATCAAATTGACGAATGCGAAGTAAATATAGCTGACCTATCAGAAGTGCACTGCAGCGTTGATGAACTATCCGTATCAGGCTTTATTGAGCGCATACAAGATATTATAGAATGCGATAGCGAACAAGCTTTCAAATACCTGTGTGAAAAAGATTTTTATACTAATGATGCTGAGATAAATTGGGAGATTCAAAAGATAACAGCCGAAATGTGCGACTACCTGGGGTTTGATGGTGTTGCCGTTACCGATGAGTATGGAACGAGCTATATGATAAATGTTAATAAGCATGCTGATAAAATAGAGAAGGTAAAATAACTCAAGAGTTATAACTTAGGTTTAACGCTAACACAACAGACTAATATCAGGCACTTGATATTATATGATACGTTAGAGAAATGACGACAGGCTGGAAGCCTTAATATTGGAGCGGGAAACGAGGCTCGAACTCGCGACCCCAACCTTGGCAAGGTTGTGCTCTACCACTGAGCTATTCCCGCTACATCACCGAAGCGAAGACGTATTCTAGCGAAATCAGCTTGGCTGTCAAGGATTAGTTTCAGGAAAAACGCATACTTAAATTAATTACTTGGATCTGTTAGGCCCTGTTAGCAATTGTGACGTAGTTTATTTTTAAATTAAGTGAAAGCAGGAAAGAATTATCCTAATATATAGTAACAAAACTGAGCATCTTTATTGTTCCTTAAAACTTTTCCTAGCGGCATAAAGATACATACACATCGTCCACAAGGTTAGTAGCATAGCTAAGTAGAGCGCAATATAACCTAATATCGCGATTAAATAAGTACTATGTGGCCTGTAGATTAAGAGTAAGAAAATCGCTAACATTTGAATGAGAGTTTTCCATTTGGCAATAGTGGCAACAGCAACATGTGCACGTTGACCAATTTCAGCCATCCATTCCCGTAAGGCAGAAATCACAATCTCGCGGCCGATAATCACAATGGCCGGTACTGCAATGTAATGATAACTTTTTGAGCCGACAATCACGATAAGCGCTGCGGTAACGATTAATTTATCGGCGACGGGATCTAAGAAGGCACCTAGTTTTGTTGTTTGATGTAAGCGTCTGGCAAGATACCCATCCCACCAATCCGTAATACAGGCAAGAGCAAAAATAATACCGGCAATAAAGTGACCTTGTGCCCCACCGAAATAAAAGATGAAGATGAAAACTGGGATCAGTAGAATGCGTATGAGTGTTAAGATATTTGGGATATTTTTTAACATCAATAGAAAGTAGCCTCACCCTGAGAATTTTTTATAGTGTATCATAAATTTTAGGTCATCAAATCTTTTCGGTATAGATTAATGGATATGCTGGTGAATTTTAAGAGCCAAGACGTTACCAATCCCTTTTACATTGGCGATTTGTTCAATTGATGCCGTTTGCAACCCTTGTAAACCACCGAATGTTTTTAAAAGATCGCGCCGACGCTTGGCACCAACGCCCTCGATATCCTCCAATACAGAATGCTGCCGCTTCTTTCCCCGCTGTAATTTATGCCCGGTGATAGCAAAACGATGCGCCTCGTCACGGATTTGCTGAATCAAATGTAAAACAATTGAGTTAGATTCTAAGTGGATCGCTTTACCATGACCACTATGCCAAAGAATATCGTAATCTGGATTACGGCCAGGTCCTTTCGATATGCTCATTAAATCAACATTGCTAATCTTCAACTCAGCAAAGACTTGTTCAGCTTGTTTTAATTGCCCTTTTCCACCATCAATAATCACTAATTCCGGTAACTGTTTCTCTTCTTTAACCAATCGATTATAACGGCGGCTAATCGCTTGGTGAAGAGCAGCGTAATCATCACCCGGGGTTACATCTTTAATATTAAAACGTCGATACTCGGCCTTCATTGGCCCATTGGCATCGAATACAACACATGAGGCCACCGTTGCTTCTCCATGACTATGACTAATATCAAAACACTCCATCCGTTCAATAGGCTGCTTTAATGTAAAAGTTTGCTGTAGAACTTGCCAACGCTTTTTTTGAGTTAAGTTTTCTTGAACATAACTGGCAAGCGCTTGTTGTATATTGTTTTTTCCTAACTCTATCCAGCGTTTCTTTTCACCACGGGTTGGCATTAACGTTTCAACTTTATGATGGCTATATTCACTTAAGGCAGAATCTAGCCATGGCTTATCTACAGGCTCAATGTTAACTAAAATTTGCAGAGGAATGCTATCAGCAGTTAAATAATGCTGAGTCAAAAATGCATACAATACTTCTGCAAGTTGTGCCTGTTTCGCTTTAGGAAAATAACTTTTGTTGCCTAAGAGTGTACCTTCCGTCACGTTCAACAAGACTATCCCAACTTGTTCCAATTGTTGTTCTATGACAACAATGTCAAAATTACCTTTATCACGCATAACATGTTGCTGTTGTTGAATATGCTCTAACTTACTAATTTGGTCTCGTAGTCGTGCGGCAACTTCAAAGTTTAATTTCTTACTTTCACCATGCATTTTTTGCTGTAGATGTTGGATTAATTCTTTGTTTTTACCTTTTAAGAATAAACTGGCATTATCAATATCTTGCGCATAATCAGCCTTGCTAATTAAATTAACGCAAGGGGCGCTGCAACGCTCTATTTGATATTGTAAACATGGCCTAGTTCTATGGTTAAAATAGCTATCTGTACATGAACGTATTTTAAATAGCTTTTGCAGAAGATATAACGATTCTTTCACAGCACTGACATTTGGAAAAGGACCAAAATACGATTGTTCTTTGCGCTTAACACCGCGATACGCGCTCAATCGGGGAAACTGTTTATGCTTAGATAATACAATGTAAGGATATGATTTATCATCACGCATCAAAATGTTATAGCGTGGCTTTAACTCTTTAATTAAATTATTTTCTAGTATAAGCGCTTCATTATCGGTGTTAGTTAGCGTTAATTCAACACTCACTATTTTACTCACTAGTAGTTGTGTTTTACTGCTATCGACATTTTTTCGAAAATAGCCACTGACACGCTTTTTTAAATTTTTTGCTTTTCCAACATAAATCACCTGCTCTTTTACATCGAGCATTCGATATACACCAGGTTTATTAGGTAGGTTTTTAAGAAAGGCTTCTAAATTGAATGCCATAAGAAATAGGGTTAGGAATCTTTATCGTTAACGCTTGACGAATTATTTGCTGCATTTTTTCCACCTAAGTCAGTTTCTGCTTTGGTCGATAATTCTTCTAACTTAAGCAAACCATATTTTATTGCCATGTGAGTTAATTCAACATCACTATGTACTTGAAGCTTTTCAAATAATCGATAACGATAGCTATTAACTGTTTTAGAACTCAAACATAACTTGTCTGCAATATCAGGGACTTTTTGCCCACTGATAATCATTTGCATAACTTGAAGTTCTCGCTCAGACAAGGCGTCGAAAGGACTTTCAGAATTATCTGATAAATATTGTAACGCAAGTTGTTGTGCAATTTTAGGGTTTAAATAACGTTCACCGTTGAAAACGGTACGAATTGCCTCGTGTAACTCGTCAGCAGTAGAATCTTTACTCAGGTAGCCACGCGCACCAATTTGTAATAAACGAGAGGGGAATGGTTCCGTTTCGATAGCACTAACGATAATAATTTTAGTCTCTTTAGCTACTCGTAATAATTTACGAGTAGCTTCCATGCCACCTAAGCCAGGCATGTTGATATCCATTAATACAATATCAGGCTGTAGTTCTTTAGTTTTTTCGATGGCCTCTTCACCACTTCCGGCTTCACCAATAACGTCAATATCATCCGTATCGCTAAGCAGTCTTTGCACACCTATACGGACTAATTCATGGTCATCAACTATAAGAACTTTTATCATTTTGAATCCTTCAAAATATTTTCGTGAGACATATCTTACAGGGAAAATCGCTTTTCTGCCACACTATATAATTTGATTGAAACCTTTTCCTGCTCAATGTGCTTATATTTTAATCAAAAAAAAATTAAAATACAAGGGTTGCGATTTTAAAGTGCTCGTGTAGAATAGCGCCCTCATAAATCGTGAGCTTGAAAGAGCTAACGCTTTTGTTTATTAAGCAAAAGTACATCTTGTTGGAGAGGTGGCAGAGCGGTTGAATGCGACGGTCTTGAAAACCGTTGAGGGGCGACCCTCCCAGGGTTCGAATCCCTGCCTCTCCGATCATTATTATCATTACAGTCATCTCAGAAAAATACAACAAAATTAGTTTCCGTCCTTGAAAGCCTCAATACCATTGCTATATACAATAGTAAGACTTAATACAAATCACTTAAGTACAATTTAACTAAAGGTAGGTATAATCACATCATTGTTACCAACGGAGAAAACAATGTATCAAAACAATAATCAACAGCAAGAAGCCATTGTCACTAAAAAAACTTCTTTATTACAAACTCACACAGTCTTACGAAACACTTACTTTCTATTAAGCCTAACCCTACTATTTAGCGCATTAGTTGCTGGTATCGCCATGCATCTAAATGCTCCCTACCCTGGTTTCATTCTGACCTTGGTTGGTATTTTCGGCCTAATGTTTCTCACCATGCGTCTAAAAAACAGTGTCTGGGGTATCGTATCAGTCTTCGCATTTACTGGCTTTTTTGGCTATACGATGGGACCATTTTTGAACACTTTTATTCATACCTACACAAATGGTGCGCAGTTAATCATGTCGGCTTTGGGTGGAACTGGTCTTATATTCTTCTCACTATCAGCCTATGTATTGGTCACTCGAAAAAACTTCAATTTTTTAGGTGGCTTTCTGACAATTGGTTTGATTGTCGCTATCGTGGCTATTGTTGCTAACATCTTTTTAAAGATCCCAGGTTTACAATTAGCAATCTCAGCAGCATTGGTGGTTATTTCTTCTGGCTTTATATTGTTTGATACGAGTCGTATTATCAATAATGGAGAAAAGAATTATATTATGGCGACTATTTCTTTGTACATTAATATCGTCATCTTATTTCAAAACTTGTTAATGCTCTTAGGTGCATTCTCTGGTAACCGAAATTAAAATCAAATCAAAAAAAAAATGGGATTGCTATGCAATCCCATTTTTTTATCCATTAAACTTTATATCATAACGTTGAGTTCCTCAGCCTATTTCTGACACCAAGTTTTCTTATTAGAGCTTGCACGATGCCAAATTTCTGTACGACCAAATAATGAGAAACCAATATAACCACGTAAGTGTAATTTCTTGCCGCCATCAGTTAACCACATTTTAGCGCGATAGACACTACCTGATTTAGGGTCAAGCGCACGACCATTTTCCCAAAGCAATTTCTGCGGATCAGTTAAAGACATACCATAAATAATTCGTAAACCAAGGATCGGTTTGTTATGCTCAAGACCTTTACATTGAATACACTTATCATGCGACTTTTGCCCTTCTATTTGACATATCTTAGCAATTTTACCGGATAATGTTGGATTCTCTTGTTGCTGATAGAAATGAACCACACTCAATACTTTACCGGTTTTATCATCAACTGTATTCCAATAACCCAGTGCAGAATTCATGTTTGGTTTAGCGACTAACAGACATGGCAAACCTAAACTTAGTAACAATAAACTTTTTGCCAAAAACTTTATAAATGACACTTTTTCAATTTTCATAAGACGCTTCCTAAATGTTAAAATCGTCGCCATTATATAGCTTTCCCTAATACATGGAACAAACTATTTGTTTTTATCTAGGTTTTGTTATTTTTTTACACAAAAGCTTTGTGTAAAAAAGTTGGCTTTTTGACGCTATTTCAAATAAATAAATGTATTTCATCATAAAATGCAAAAAAGATATGTTTTTTATTGATTTATTTTATTTTTAGAAAAAACTGTGCTACTTTTAATGGGTTGGTTAACTAACTAGGAGATCTGTTATGCCACGTACAAAAGCGAAAAAGACTGTTGCTAGGAAGAGTACAGTAAAGCGCAAGCCTGCCGTAGTAAAGACAAAGTCAACGTCAACTGCCGTATTAGCAAAAGCTCGTAAGGAAATATTAACACTAAAACGTCAACTAAAAGATGCTTTAAAGAAAATTAACGACCTTAAAAAGGATGCCCTCAAGCTTAAAGTCGAACAAAAGAAAAAAATAGCTTCTGCTAAGAAAAAACAAGCCACTAAGCGCAAAGCCGCTGCTAAGAAGAAAACAGTACGTAAGAAAAAATAAGCTTTTTCATAAGCTTATAAAAAGCCGCTTCGAGAGCGGCTTTTTTAATGTTTGAAATTTCAATAATAAACCCGCAAAGGCTTACTTAACCAGTGAAGTTATAATTTTTTCACGTACAACATCAACGGCCTGACTTCCATCAATCAAAGCGTAAATAGGCTTGCCCATTTTCTCTGAGAGATTGCGATAGTAACTCACTAACGGTTCAGTCAATTTTCTATACGCTTCTAAACGCTGACGCACAGTTTCTTCTGTATCGTCATCGCGCTGAATTAATGCTTCACCGCTATCGTCATCAATCCCTGCTTGCTTAGGTGGATCAAAAATAAGATTATAAACACGACCACTAGTCGGTGCCATCCAACGACTCGTCAAACGTTTTACAATTTCTTCATTCTCGACATCAATCTGGACCACATAATCGATCTTGATATCTTGATTAGTAACCGCTTCGGCTTGTGGAATGGTTCTTGGAAAACCATCGAACAAAAAGCCATTGGCACAATCTGGCTCTTTTAATCTATCTTTCACTATCCCTAAAATAATATCATCAGAAACCAGGTCTCCAGCGTCCATCACTTTCTTTGCCGCCAGACCCAATTCAGTTTTAGCACGAATGGCTGCACGCAGCATATCGCCAGTAGAGATTTGTGGAATTTGGTAGCGTTCACAGATGAAACGCGCTTGGGTTCCTTTACCGGCACCCGGCGGTCCTAATAGAATGACTCTCACGATGTTATTACCCTCAAGATTTACTTTAATGATTAAAGTCCATATACTAAAGGAAATTGACTCTAAACTCCACGGTAACACTCATGAATATTTTAGTTTTTGACATTGAAACAGTGCCAGATGTCGCTGGCGGGCGTAAATTACATGATTTTAAAGATTTGTCCGATGCCGAAGTCGCTCAAGCGATGTTTTTTATGCGCAAACAAAAAACCGGCGGCTCCGAGTTCTTGCCACATCATTTGCAAAAAATTGTCGCCATCTCGGTCGTTATGCGTCGCAATGATAACTTTAAAGTTTGGTCTATCGGTGATGAATCAAGTGAAGAGAAAGAACTTATTCAGCGTTTTTATGATGGACTAGAACGCTACTCACCAACGTTAGTCAGCTGGAATGGTTCTGGATTTGATTTACCCGTACTACACTATCGAAGTTTGCTACAAGGTGTCCCCGCTCCTCGGTATTGGGAAAAAGGTTCTGATGACCCTAGCTTTAAATGGAACAATTATTTAAGTCGTTATCATGAACGTCATACAGATTTAATGGATGTTTTAGCCGGCTATACTGGCCGTGCAAATGCCCCGCTCGATCAGATTGCAACATTGTTAGATTTTCCCGGAAAAATGGGTATGAGTGGTGCTAAAGTTTGGGATAATTATCTCGACGGCGATCTTGCCGGTATTCGTAATTATTGCGAAACAGATGTTTTGAATACCTATCTTGTTTATTGTCGTTTTCTTTATATTCAAGGCAAACTTTCCGAACAAGCTTACCAAGAAGAAATTCAACTAGTACGTGACAATTTACTAAAAAGTGGTAAAACACACTTAATTGATTTTGCCAATGCGTGTAAAGGAGTAAACTGATTATGGGTAGACGACAACGAAAAAAATATCCTGTAGAACTAACAGAAGCTAGTATTCATGGATTAAGTCATGAGGGTCGTGGTATCGCAATCGTGGCTGAAAAAACCATATTTATTAGTAATGCCTTACCTGAAGAAGAAGTTATTTTCAAATACACCGGCATGCTCAGCAAATATGCTGAAGGCCAAGCGCAAGAGATTATCAAAGCTTCTCCAGAACGAGTTGAACCAAAATGTGAATTTTTTGGCATGTGTGGTGGCTGTAGTTTGCAACATATGCGCCATAGCAGCCAAATAGAAGTAAAACAAAATGCCCTCCTTGAATTGTTCGCACATGTCGGTAATGTTGAACCACAAGAAGTTTTACCCCCTTTAACAGGCCCGCTCTATCAATATCGCCATAAAGCTCGTTTAGGTGTGCGTTTTGTGACTAAAAAAGAAACCGTCTTAGTCGGTTTTCGAGAATTACAGAGTCGGTACTTAGCGCAGATTGATCGTTGCGTTATTCTTAATCCTTCCGTTGGTGAGCTCATCATGCCGCTGCGTGAGCTGATCCAAAAATTGAGTATCTTCGATCAGATTGCACAAATTGAGGTGGCTATTGGTGATGAACAAACCTCGTTAATATTCCGTAACCTAGTTGAACTAGCAGAAACCGATAGTCAGTTGCTCTGCCAATTTGCCGAACAACATAAACTTATTATTTTCATGCAACCAGGCAAACCTAAAAGTATTTACAAATTATGGCCACAAAATGGTGATGATTATCTTTTTTATCGTCATCCAGACTTTAATTTAACTTTTTGGTTTTACCCAACCGACTTCACCCAAGTTAATCCAGAAATTAATCGTAAAATGGTGAAAAATGCAATTGATTATCTCGACTTACAACCTACCGACAAAGTCTTAGATTTATTTTGTGGCTTAGGTAACTTTACCTTGCCCATTAGCACTAAGGCTGGCCATGTGGTTGGCGTTGAAGGCTCGCAAGAAATGGTTGCTCGAGCCAGTATGAATGCTACACGCAACAACATCAGTAATACTGAATTTTTTATGGCCGACCTATTCGAAGACATTAGTCAACAAGCATGGGCTCAACAACAATATGATAAATTATTAATTGATCCGGCCAGAAGTGGAGCTGCAGAAATAATACCTTATATTGCTAAATGGAAACCGACAAGAATCGTCTACATTTCATGTAACCCAGCCACACTCGCTCGCGATAGTGGTGAAATTATTAAATTAGGTTATCAACTTGAGAAAGCAGGCATTATCGATATGTTTCCCCAAACAAATCATGTAGAATCAATTGCTGTATTTACACTAACAGGCAAATAAAATAATGGTTATGGTTGCCAGTGCTATTCTTCCTAGTCAAGATGGCAATACAAATATAGAAGCATGGTTGCAAAGCGTTGATGAAAATTTTACGGCAACTGAAGTCGCATTAATTCGGCAAGCTTGTGTCTATGTACAAACTAATTGCCCTGAAAATTACACACCATTACAAGAATCTTGTTTTACACTCAGTTTACAAATTGCCAATTTATTATTAAGTTTGCACCTAGATGCCGAATCAATAACCGCCAGCATTCTGTATCCTATGTTGCAATATTCTGAAATCACTTTAGAAGATGTTAGCGATCAATTTTCCAGCAACGTCTGTAAGCTGCTCAAAGGCACGCTGCAAATGGATGGCATGGGTGCCTTACAACGCAAGACACATGCGAAGGCACAAATCGACAATTTCCGACGCATGCTACTCTCAATGGTTGAAGATGTACGAGTAGTGGTCATTAAATTAGCTGAACGTACTGTTTTCATGCGCCATATTAATGAAGTCGATATCACCGAACAACATACCATGGCACAGCAAGCCATGGATATTTACGCTACCTTAGCCAATCGTTTAGGCATTTTAGAAGTAAAATGGGAACTGGAAGATTTAGCTTTTCGTATTTTACAACCTATTAAATACAAAATGGTCGCCAAGCAAGTTAATGAGCGTCGCTTTGATCGCGAACAATTTGTCGCTGATTTTAAAAGTGAATTAACTACTTTACTCAAACAAGCCAACATTGAATTTACCTTGTCCGGTCGTGCCAAACACATCTATAGTATCTTTAGTAAAATGCAGCGCAAAGAAGTCGGGTTCGATGAAATCTATGATACTACTGCATTCCGTATTTTAGTCGATAATATCACTGACTGTTACACCGCCCTAAGCGTAGTACATAGCACATGGCCACATGTTGATGTTGAGTTTGATGATTACATTGCGACCCCAAAAGCCAATGGCTATCAATCAATTCATACAGTTGCAGTTGTTGGCGAAGCGAAACGAAATGTTGAAGTGCAAATTCGTACCCATGAAATGCATGAAAACAATGAACTTGGGGTTGCCGCACACTGGTTATACAAAGAAGGTGGCGCGAGTGAAGGCAGTTATCAACGTAAGATTTCATGGTTACGTCAACTACTCGACTGGCAACGTGAAGTTGCAAGTAGCAATGAAATACCAGGCGACATTGCTCAAGGAATTGCTGAAGATAGAGTGTATGTCTTTACACCTGGCGATGAGGTTATTTCACTACCTAAAGATTCAACACCACTCGATTTTGCCTATTACATTCATAGTGAGGTCGGTCATAAATGCCGTGGTGCTAAAGCAAATGATCACATGGTACCGCTCACTTACAAGCTAAAAATCGGCGACAAAATCGATATATTAACAAGTAAAGAACCTAGCCCAAGCCGGGATTGGTTAAACCCTCAGCAAGGCTATTTAGCAACAGCCAGAGCGCGCGCTAAAGTGCATAGTTGGTTTAAAAAGCGAGACTATGATCAAAATCTTGCTGATGGACAAACCATTTTTCAACGCGAATTAAAACGCTTGAATCTGTCAGGTATTGATCCAACTATTCTTTGTAAACGCTTTCATCTTGTTAATGGTAATGATATTTTAGCTGCGATTGGTTGTGGTGATATTCGCATTCCCCAATTAACTGGCTCGTTACAAGAGCAATTGCAACAAAACCAAGCACAAGAACCTCTCGACCTTAAAACTGTGCTCAGCAAATCCAAGCGTAATACTAAAGCACCAAAAGGCATCTTAGTTGAAGGTGTAAACGACTTATTAACCCAAGTTGCAAATTGCTGCAAACCTTTGCCGGGCGAGAGTATTATAGGTTATATCACCATTGGCCGTGGCATCACCATCCATCGTCAAGATTGTAAAAACATGTTGCAGTCGCAACAGGAACATCCAGAGCGTTTGGTAGAGGCCAGTTGGGGTGATGTTCAAAAACAAAACTATACGGTTGACCTCGTTTTAGAAGCACATAATCGCAAAGACTTATTACGCGATCTTACTCGTTTAATAAGCGATGAAAGCATAAACATTTATGGCCTAAATTCATACGCTGACAAACATAACAATCTCACCATTATCAACTTAAGTTTAGAAATAAGTGATATGCAACAATTAAGCCAAATTCAAGGACGCCTCCTCGGTGCTAAAGATGTAATTGCCATTCGGAGACAATAATGCCATCAACTTTACAACAAGCTTTGGAAGTACAATTAGCTGCCGCTGAATTAGGCTTTGATTGGCCGAATACCTGTGATGTTTTCAGTAAACTAGATGAAGAGATTGCAGAGACAAAAGTCGCCATCGCAGACCAAGATTACGATGCCATGGAAGATGAACTTGGTGATGTTTTCTACACCTTAATTAATTTAGCGCGCCATTTAAATGTTGACCCAGGAACAGCAATTTCTCGTGCAACCGATAAATTTAGCCGACGCTTTACTCGGTTAAAAAAATTAGCTGGGGCCGAAAACTTAGATTTAGAGATCTCAAATATTCAACAACTAGAAACACTATGGCAAAGAATTAAATAACTCAGGAATACTTATGGAAAATTGTTTATTTTGTAAAATAGTGACAGGAGAAATTCCTGCAACCTTACTATACGAAGATGAGCATGTTATTGCTTTTGATGACATTAATCCACAGGCTCCAACACACAAACTTATCATCCCGCGCAAACACATTGCCACTTTAAATCATCTAACCCAAGAAAATAGTCAACTGGTCGGACATATGAGCTATGTTGGGCAACAGCTTGCCAATACACTGGAGCATGCTGAACAAGGTTATCGCTTAGTTATGAATTGTAATCAGCATGGTGGACAGACTGTTTTTCATATCCATATGCACTTGTTAGCTGGCCGACAACTTGAATGGCCGCCAGGTTAATAACTTGCAACCACCTTATAAGCAAGCGATAATAGCTAGCTTAGTTAACTAATGGGACAACAATGGAAGATTTATATCGCGAGTTACTCGTACAAATTGGCGAAGATCTTAATCGCCAAGGATTAAAAGACACACCACAGCGCGCGGCCAAAGCCATGCAGTTTTTGACTCAAGGTTACAGAGAAGATCTTGACGAGAAAATAAATGGCGCCCTATTTGACTCAGACTGCGATGAAATTGTTGTGGTAAAAAATATTGAGTTGTATTCTATGTGTGAGCATCATATGCTACCTTTCATCGGTAAATGCCATATTGGTTACATCCCTACAGGAAAAGTGCTAGGCTTATCTAAATTTGCTCGTATCGTTGACCATTTTTCTAGACGCCTACAAATTCAAGAAAATCTTACAAAACAAATTGCCGACCACATTTCCAAAGTTACTAATGCACAAGCCGTTGGTGTCGTGGTAGAAGCAAAACATTTGTGCATGATGATGCGTGGTGTTGAAAAGCAAAATTCGTCCATGACCACCTCAGTGATGCGAGGTTGTTTTCGTGAAGAACCGGAAGCCCGTGCTGAATTTTTCTCTTTAATCCAATCGTAACCGGAAAAGTATGTTAACTGAAAAACCTATCTGGAAAATTTTACAAACACTTTATCAACAAACGCGCCAGTTAGAAATGAGCAAATTATTTGCTGAAGAGCCAGATCGAACACAATGCTTTTCGTTGCAAACTGAACATTTATATTTAGACTACTCAAAAAATCGTATTACAACCGAAATTTTTGACCATTTAATCCAACTCGCTCAAGATGCCGATTTGAACAAAGCTATTGAGTCAATGTTTAAAGGTGAACAACTGAACTTCACCGAGAAACGCCCT
>JAWUYR010000060.1:0-9218 GCA_034110705.1 Gammaproteobacteria bacterium
CCGAGCTTGAGCTTAGCGCTAGCTTCAGTGCTTCAGCTTTATATTCTGCCGTATATTTTCTTGCGTTTTTTGACATATGTCACCTCTTTGTTTTTCATAGTTTAACAAATTGGTGTCCACTTTTATGGGGGAAGATTAATACGTTTAGAAGAGAGTTACGTAAGTTTTCTAATTGGTAGTCGACACGCTTATTTAGCTCCTTATCGTTGTAATACTGACCTATCACTAAAGCCATTTCTTTTCCAATATAATGTAAGGTGGCAGCAGTTGTTAAAATAAGTATATTGGGGCTGATTACACCATGACCTTTCGGAGCACCACAA
Source organism: Gammaproteobacteria bacterium (assembly GCA_034110705.1). Classification (GTDB taxonomy): domain Bacteria; phylum Pseudomonadota; class Gammaproteobacteria; order JABDGN01; family JABDGN01; genus JAWUVP01. The sequence goes on from JAWUYR010000060.1 coordinate 324, forward strand.
GATTCATCATTGATTTTTTTAGCGGCAAACATATGAATACTAAGAAATGCCGTACCGGCAATGTTGATTGAGCGGACAACATTACTGCTGGCCAAAAGAACATTCATGCCAGTATATTGAAGGCCTGCGGCAATAAAACGTAGGCCATCATTAAATTGAAAGCTATTAGCATCACAACATTCTAATGTGCGATTTAATGCATCAAAAAAGCCCGCGATAGATTGACCACAGGATGTTACTGTTGAATACACATAATTGCCGGCTCGAGAGAAGTAACTCATGAGCATCCCCATATTATTATCATTACTGCTATCATAGCGGAAGTTTGTTAAGTAAGACTTAAAAGGTCTTTACGTTAGCCAATCCTTATTCTTGCTCAAGGCTAACGGGCTTATTCTCAGTTAACTCTACTTGTTCTATTTTTTCGAAACGTGAGGTTATTTTACGCGCTGAAGTATGCACCTCATCAACATCTTTATGAGCAAGCTCAATATGCTTGGCAAGCTTAGTCATGCGTTCTTGGAAGCGGTTAAAGTCTTTACCAAGATTGGCAAGATGCTGTTGAATAATATGGACTTGTTGTCGAGTGGCATCATCTTTTAATACGGCCCGAGCAGTGGTTAAAACGGCCATTAATGTCGTCGGAGAGGTGAGCCAAACTTTTGCTCTTTGTGCTTGCTCAACTAAATCAGGGTGGTGGCCATGAATTTCGGCAAAAACAGATTCGGCAGGAATAAACATCACGGCGCCATCGGTAGTTTCGTTGGCAATAATGTACTTTTTGGCGATATCTTGAATATGTTTCTTGATGTCTTGTTTAAATTGTCGTGAGGCTATTGCTCTATCAGCTTCGCCTAACTCATTATCTAACATGCGTTGATAACTTTCTAAAGGAAATTTCGCATCAATACAAATATTGCCGGTAGGCTCAGGTAAAAATAAAACGCAGTCGGCGCGTACGCCATTCTTAAACGTATATTGTAAGCTATAACTTGATTCTGGCATAATGTTGCTTACCAAAGCGCTCAATTGTACTTCACCAAAAGCACCACGTGACCGTTTATCGGCTAGTATTTCTTGTAAGCTGACAACACTTGAGGAAAGTTCAGTTATTTTCTTTTGCGCTTGATCAATCAAGGCTAAGCGCTTAACAACATCTTGGAAAATATTAGTGGTTTTCTCAAACCCTTCGGTTAAACGTTTTTCGACTTGGCCACTAATTTCTTTTAAACGTTCTTGAGTTTGCTCAGTTAACTTACTGACTTGCTTATCGGTTTGCTCAGCACTTTGTTTCAGGGTATCGATAATTTGGCCGCGTAATAAGTTAAACGATTCCATTAAATGCTTGGTTAAGTGTGATTGCAACAAAGCATTTTGTTCTTGTAAATTTTGTAATCTAGCTATTAACTCAGGGTTAAGTGCGCTGCTATTACGCTGCCTAAGTACAATAAATAGTAATGCAAGCATGGCTAAAAAAGTTAATCCGGTAAGGAGTAGTATAAAGAATATCATCGTATCTCGCGTTGGTAAAAGTCTGTTATAATCGATCACAGAAAACGAAACATTATTCCATAAAACAGCGACGATGTCATGACACTATCAACTCTACAAAAAATAATTCTCTGGGTAATTCCTTTGGTCTTCGCTATTACCGTGCATGAAGTCGCACATGGTTGGGTAGCGAATAAACTCGGCGATCCCACGGCTAAAATGTTAGGTCGGCTCACACTTAACCCTTTGAAACATATTGATTTGTTGGGAACAATTATTATTCCCGGTATTTTTTTGCTATTAGGCGGTATTGTATTTGGCTATGCTAAGCCAGTGCCGGTAGATTGGCGTAATTTGAGAAATATTCGTCATGATATGGCGCTTGTAGCTCTGGCAGGGCCTTTTGCAAATTTATTAATGGCAATATTTTGGGCCATTATTGCTAAAATAGGTTCAAGTATTTTTCAAAGCTCACATCATATGGGCGTTATTCTTTATTTCATGGGGACGGCTGGTATTAGTATAAATTTAGTGTTGCTCGTACTTAATTTAATTCCTATCCCACCTTTAGATGGTAGCCGTGTAGTGATGAGTTTTTTAAAAGGTAAAGCTGCATTATTTTATGCCAAAATTGAACCTTATGGCTTTTTCATTATTCTAGGTTTGCTCGCCATCGGAGCGCTGGGGCATATTCTTATGCCAACTGTGCATTATCTGATGCAAATGATAATGTCGATTTTTAGCCTACCCAGTTAACTCATAAAGCATTATTCAAGCTTGAAACTTGACATTTTTGGCAATAAACGACATTCTTATCTTTTGTTTTAATAGAGAAGAGTCATGGTTTCTAGTAAATTTAAATGTCCACAAATTATCGGCCATCGTGGTGCCAGTTATTACGCCCCAGAAAATACTAAAGCAGCTTTTGAATTAGCGGCTAAACAAGGCGCTAAATGGGTTGAGTTAGATGTGCAACTTACTAAAGATAAAAAATTAGCGGTTATTCATAATCAAACTGTCACGAAAAGAACAAATGGTAAAGGCAAAGTGATTAAAATGGATTATGCTGAAATAGCCAAGCTTGATGCGGGCAGCTGGCATAGTGAAAAGTATGTTGGGCAACGTGTTTTATCTGTCGAAAAGCTTATTAAATTGTTAATTAAACTTGATATTAACGCTAACATAGAAATTAAATCTTTACCCGGATTAAATGCAGAAACGACTGAGATACTAACTGGCGCACTAAAAGAGCATTGGCCTGCAGACAAATCGTTGCCTTTAATTTCAAGTTATTCAACGACCGCGATCGAAGTGATCAAACAACTTTATCCTGCCTTGCCGCGCGCTTTAGTGGTGGGTGAGTGGAACCAACATTTAGCTAACTTAACCATTGATTTGGATTGCGTGTCGATTAACGCCGATAGGCGCCTAATGACACAAAAAAATCTTGACAGCATGCATGCTACGGGTAGGCCTGTGATTATTCATACAGTGAATGGTTTAAAAAGTGCGATTGATTTTATTAAGATGGGAGTTGATGGGTTATTCACAGATAGGCCGGATGTGATTATTAAAGCTTTACAAGAAAATAATCTATATCGTGATTACAGTGTTTGCATGTTGTAGGTAAGCCAGGTTTCATCTATTTATTTGCAAAAGACAGGTGAAGCGGAGTATAATTCCGCTGATTGTACAAAATCACAAATAATTTACAAAGTTGTATAACAAATTAGGAGCATCGCATGCTGACGTTATTACTGATTATACTACTTATTGCCGCAACCTGGGTGATTTTATATCAACGCTATTCACTGCTAAGCTGGACGATTGCCAGCGTCGTAATTTTGATCGTCTTTTCATTGTTACAAACTTGCATTGTGACTCTAACAATCTTATGGATTTTAATCGCTGTCATTGCTGTTATTTTTAATTTTAAGTCATTACGTTGCAGCATATTAACGCGTTCTTTTTTCAAAGTGTATAAGCGAATCATGCCAAACATGTCATCGACCGAAAAAGAAGCACTTGCTGCTGGTTGTATTACCTGGGAAGCTGAAATGTTTGCTGGCAAACCGGACTGGAAAAAATTATTGGATACGCCTGCGGCTACATTAAGCGAGGATGAAAAAGCGTTTATTGAAGGTCCATTACAAGAATTGTGCAGCATGATCGACGATTGGGACATCACGCATAATCGCCATGATTTACCGCCAGAAGTATGGCAGTTTATAAAAGAGAAAGGTTTTTTCTCCTTTATTATTCCTAAAGAATATGGTGGCTTAGGTTTTAAACCGTATGCTATTTCGCGTATTTTATTGCACTTATACAGTTGCAGCGTCTCAGTTGCTAGCACGGTTGGCGTACCTAACTCTTTAGGGCCCGGTGAATTATTGTTGCATTATGGTACTGAAGAACAAAAAAAATATTATTTACCACGCTTAGCCTCTGGTCAAGATGTACCTTGTTTCGCATTAACTGGCACTGAGGCTGGCTCTGATGCTGCTTCATTGTCAGATAGTGGTGTCATCTGCAAAGGGGAGTTTGATGGTAAAGAGGTTATTGGTATTCGCCTTAATTTCGATAAGCGGTATATCACCTTGGCTCCAATCGCGAGCTTAGTTGGCTTAGCCTTTAAATTATATGATCCAGAACACTTAATTGGCGAAGAAGAAGATTATGGTATCACGTGTGCCTTGATCCCGCGCGATACAGCAGGCATGATAATTGGTCGTCGCCATTTTCCTGTAAACCAAGCATTTATGAATGGTCCAGTTAGTGGTAAGGATGTATTCATCCCACTAGATTGGATTATTGGTGGTAAAGATATGGCCGGTCAAGGTTGGCGTATGTTGATGGAATGTTTAGCCGCTGGGCGTGCTGTAACATTACCGTCAAGCGGTGTTGCCGCTGGTGTGCAATGCTCACATGCTACAGGTGCTTATGCTCATATTCGTAAACAATTTAACTTACCAGTAGGGCGCTTTGAAGGTGTTGAAGAAGCCATGGCTCGCATTGGTGGTAACACTTATATGATGGATGCTGGTTTGTGTTTAACCATGGATTATTTAAACCAAGGTAAAAAATCAGCTGTGGCTGCGGCGATTTGTAAATACCATATTACTGAACTAGGTCGTGTCGTTATTAATGATGCGATGGATGTACACGGTGGTAAAGGTATTCAAATGGGGCCGAAAAACTATTTAGCACGCGCTTATGAAGGGCAGCCGATTGCCATTACCGTGGAAGGCGCGAATATCTTAACGCGAAGTTTAATTATTTATGGTCAAGGTGCTATTCGTTGTCATCCTTATGTTTTGTCAGAGCTTGAAGCGGCACAGAATGATGATTTAAAAATGTTTGATACAATATTATGGAAGCATGTCGGTTATGTCATGAGTAACCTTTTCCGCACGCTGTGGATGGGCTTAACGAATGCTCGTTTTGTTAAAGCGCCAACAAAAGGTCCAAGCAAACGCTATTTCCAAATTATGACGCGTTATAGTTCAGCTTTGGCATTGTGTTCAGACATTGCTATGTTTAGATTGGGTGGAGCATTAAAACGCAAAGAAAAACTATCTGGTCGCTTAGGTGATATTTTAAGTTATTTATATTTAGGCAGCGGTGTAGCGAAACGCTTTAAAGTTCAAGGTGAGCATAAAGAAGATGCGCCTTTAATGCACTGGGCTTCACGTGAATTAATTTATCGTTCACAAGAAGCGCTGCATAATTTATTACGTAACTTTCCAGGAAAATTATTGCCGTGGTTATTGCGGATTGTTATTTTCCCATTCGGCCGTTTATTTTCTAGCCCGCTGGATAAATATGGCCGTCAAATTGCCGACATTATGTTATATCCTTCAGAAGCCAGAGACCGCTTAACAGCCTCAGCTTATATTCCTGATGATGTGGAACATAATATGGGCTTACTGAAAATAACCTTACAAAAAGTAGTTGAATGTGAACCACTAACTAAAGCTGTGCATCAGGCCTACAAAAAAGGCATTATTTCTGGTGATACACTTGATGAAAGAATTGTCGCAGCAGCAGCAGCAGATGTGATCACAGATAAAGAAAAACTAGCTTTGCAAGAAATGCAGCGCTTAACTAAGGAAGTGGTTGCGGTGGATGATTTTTCTAATGAAGAATTAAGTCGGTAAAAAAATGTAAAAATCAAAAAGGCCGCTTTTAAAAATTAAAAGCGGCCTTTTTTTATGACACTTGATTTCTAAAAGTAATAGCTATTAAAAAAGGGCAGGTTTAACCCTGCCCTTATCGCTTCATCCCTAGCTATACATCCTTGTTGCTTATTCCATCCTGGAACTTCGTGAACTACGTATATTATAGCTTGATAAATGCATTTGAACAGTAGTATTTAACGATTATTTTAGGTAAATAAGTGCCGCCTCAAGATATAGTGTGTGAGTTAAAAAATCACTTCAATATGCGGTAGCACTAGTCATTGTCTTACAAGAATAAACGAGATGACTGTAGGATTAATTATATCATTTATTATTACCAGTAAGTCGTTACAATGTACAAATTCTTATTTGGCCCATGAATATCCCATTTTAGGCAAGTTTTACCTTTTTCTATTGTGAGGGTGGCCAAATATGTGTCGGCACTACACAGATATAATTCACCCAGGTAGCCATTTTTTGTTGGATTGAATAGAATGCACTCCTTAGGCTCAAAAGTGAACTGTGCGAGGCTTAGTTGGCCATTAGTCGTTAGTTGCCAGCAATGTTGACTACTGACCTTAACCGATTGGTTTTCGTCATTATATTGGCCAGAATGGGACAGTTCGATAGTCTTTTTATCATGGAATTGGGTTGAAATTGTGCCAACTTGAAAACTTTCTTGCTGAGTATCTCTATCGAGGATCTGGCTCTTGAAGTGTTTATAGCCTTTTAAGGTGCTAATTATCTTTTTAATATCAATTTGTTGCATTTAATATCTAATCTATCTTGCAGTTTAAAATCATGATTTATCATAGCATGCTTGCCAAGAAGAAATGTTTTATCTTTTGTCCATAAGCCGGTAGAATACGCAAAATTTCACATAGAATAAGGGCTTATAAAATCGTGGATAAAATATGGCTAAAATGTTACGACAAGGGTGTTCCAGAAGAAATCAATTTAGCGGGCTACACTAGCCTTAGTGACTATCTGAATAAAAACTTTCAAGATTTTGCTCAATTCCCTGCTTATGAAAATATGGGTTTTACGCTTACCTTTGCTGAAATGGAGCAACGGTCAAAAGATTTTGCCGCTTATTTACAAAATACGTTAGAGCTACAAAAGGGAGATCGTTTTGCCATTATGCTGCCTAATTTATTACAGTATGTCATCGCAATGTTTGCGGCTGTCCGAGTTGGTTTAATTGTGGTTAATGTTAACCCTCTATATACAACACGTGAATTAGCCCATCAATTAAAAGATTCTGGTGCCAAAGCGATATTAGTGTTAGAAAATTTTGCCAATGTCGTACAAATGGCATTACCAAAAATAGATGTGAAATATGTCATTACGACACAAATTGGTGATGCATATCCTCGTATTAAAGCAGCATTAGTGAATTTTGTGGTGAAATATGTTCGTAAAATGGTACCTAAGTGGTCTATTCCCAATGCTGTGGATTATCGCAAAGTGATGAAACAAGGTGCTGCCCTTAACTTTACGCCAGTACCGACTGATTTAGATGATATTGCTTATTTGCAATACACTGGTGGTACCACTGGTGGGGCAAAAGGAGCTGGGTTGACGAATCGAAATATGCTCTCTAATATTATGCAATTGCATTCATGGGTTAGCCCATTTTTGGTGCCTGGCCAAAAAGAGATCGTGCTGACTTCATTGCCGCTGTATCATATTTTCTCATTAACAGTTAACTGTTGGACCTTTTTACATGAAGGCGCTAAAAATGTTTTGATCACTAACCCGCGGGATATTCCTGGTTTTATTAAAGAAATATCGAAATCCAATTTTACAACAACAACCGGCGTGAACACTTTATTTAATGCACTTTTAAATAGCCCAGATTTTCCTAAGCTCGATTTTAGTAAAGCGCGCTTTATTTTATCAGGTGGTATGGCATTGCAACGTAGCGTATCGGAGCGTTGGAAGAAACTTACAGGTTTAAACATTGTCGAAGGTTATGGTTTAACCGAAGCTTCACCAGTCGTTAGTGTTCCACCAATGACTACCGAGAATTTTACGGGCAGCATTGGTATCCCATTACCATCGACAGAGTGTGCGGTGATGGACGATGATGGAGTTATGGCTCAAGGCGAAGAAGGCGAATTATGCGTGCGTGGTCCGCAAGTAATGAAAGGTTATTGGAATCGTCCCGATGCAACGGATAAAGTGATTAGCAAAGAAGGCTGGCTGTATACTGGTGATATTGCTCGTATGGATGAAAATGGTTATTTCTTTATTGTCGATCGTAAAAAGAATATGATTGTTGTTTCTGGCTTCAATGTATACCCGAGTGAAATTGAAGAAGTCGTTTCTGGTATGTCAGAAATTACTGAAGCCGCAGCGGTTGGTATTCCTGATGAAAAAACAGGTGAACGCATCAAGTTATTTGTGGTGAGAAAAGATCCCGAGCTGACTAAAGAGCAAATTAAAACCTATTGTTACACGAAATTAACCCGCTACAAAGTGCCAAAAGATGTAGAGTTTCGTGATGAACTGCCTAAGTCTAATGTCGGTAAAATATTACATCGTGTATTGCGTGACGAAGAACTTAACAAAGCATAGGGCTTGCTACTTAAATGACATCGCCTAGTAACATAACAATAAATGAAGATACGATACAAGCACTGAAGACTATTCATGCTTATAATCCACCTACGCTAGAATTTGAAAGCCAGTATAATGCTGAATATAAGAATGTTTTTCTAACCGATGCAAATGGTTATCTTGGAGTGCACTTAATCGAGCAACTCTTACAAGAAACTGATGCAACCATTTTTTGTGGTATCCGCGGTACTACGCAAGATGATGCTAAACAAAAGTTAGATTCCAACTTACAACGTTACCATCTGAATCATTATATTGATGACCCAAGATTAAAGATTATTCTTATCGACTTAGCACAGCCACATTTAGGTTTGGCTGACGATGCCTGGTTAAAGTTAAGTGAAAATATTGATGCCATTTATCACAATGGTGCTTATGTGCATCATTTACAAAGTTTTCAACGCATGGCACCAACTAATGTTGACAGTACAATAGAAATTATTAAATTAGCAGCACTGCACAGATTAAAACATATTCACTTTATTTCGACTAAATATTCATGCTACTCGATAGCCTCTGATGTTGCGAAAGACGTAATCTTCCCCCATTTCCGTAGACACTCACTTCTACGAACTCACGCAGCCATCTCAAATTGACTGGGTGA
>JAWUYR010000061.1:0-8279 GCA_034110705.1 Gammaproteobacteria bacterium
TAATCACAAACGAAGGCATTCATCGATTGGATACCAATCACCCAGTCAATTTGAGATGGCTGCGTGAGTTCGTAGAAGTGAGTGTCTACGGAAATGGGGGAAGATTATGGTTCGCCATTTGGTGCTTGGCTAAGTTCTGAAGTGCGAAATACACTGATTGGAAAAGTGGGGTTGGTTCTTAGAATGTTGCGAACAATATTGGCATTAAAATCGCCAACCGAATCTGGCAAGTTATTCACTTTAGTGAATTGATGATCAGGTGTAAAGTAAGGATCCATCAAAGCAAGTCGAGTAGGCTCTGGTGAGCCTTGAGGGTCTAGCAATAATTTACCTGTTAGCTGTATCGCTATTTGGGTTCCTAAAGATTGGCCAGCAATTCGAACACTATCAGAAGTATATGATTTGGCCGCAGGCATGGCAGCAGTATAAGATTGATAGGCCATTTGTACAATATCGATTGGCTCATCTTCAGAATTACTTGGCATCACGCAATTGGCTTGCTTTTTAGAACAGTAGCTAGTTTTTACTTTACCACCTTCAGTATTCGTCCAATCATATTTCCAGCGCATGCCTTTTGAACCAGAAGTAGAGTATATTTTTGCTTCGGCATCATATGGACTCAACTCATCAGCATATTGATTCCAATAAAATACACCCACGTTCCAATCTTTCCATTGAGTTAATGTATTGACTCTTTTTGCAGGTTCATCTTTAGCAAGATCGTAGTTGTAACAAAAATCGAAACGATTCTTATCGACCACCGTCATAGGCTGCCAGCCATGAATAAAAATAATAGTGGGTTTGTTGGGGTTGAAATAACCGGATGATTTTAGTTTTTTGAGACATTTGTTTTTAGCCTTAGAATTCGCGCCAACTTTACAGGCCGGCATTGCCGTTTCTGTTTGACCATTGGTGGTATTTTTAAGCCAATAAATACCACTGTCAGCAGAGATTTTCTGATCAATATCAGGCTTCCCTAGTGTTGTAGGCCCAAAAGTACCAGCTTTCCAATTTATGCAGCCAGAAGCTTGAGCGCTGAAAAGCGTTATGAAAACAAGAATGCTAAGTACACTAAAGCGTTTAAGTTGAGATATCATCGTTATTGGCCTATTTATTGTTATTATTATTTGCTATAGAGTGGCACGGATAGTCTTTATATTAAACCGAAATTTACCACCAAAATGTTCAAATAGCAACCAATTAGCATTAAGGTTTCTATTCTCGGTGGGTATAGAGAGGGTTGAATGTCGATTATGTCCTGACCCAACTATCTTGTTTAAAAGGTTAAGAAGGTAGCATTGATATTTGTTGTTTTTGCTAAGGTTTATAATTTAACAAATCAACACCATTCCACCTCTCGACTATTGAAGATTTTTACGGTACATTACGCTCTTCTTATATAGGTAACGAGGGACTTAATGTTCAGAAAAATACGTGGAATGTTTTCCAAAGATATCTCAATCGATTTGGGTACGGCTAACACATTAATTTATGTTAAAGATCAAGGTATTGTGCTCAATGAGCCATCAGTAGTGGCTTTGCGGATAGATAAATCGGGTGGTAAAACGGTAGCAGCAGTTGGTGTTGAAGCTAAACATATGTTGGGGCGTACGCCGGGCAATATTAATGCTATTCGTCCATTGAAAGATGGTGTGATTGCTGATTTTAATGTCACTGAAAAAATGTTGCAACATTTTATCCATAAAGTTCATGAAACACGTTTTTTCCGTCCTAGTCCTCGAGTTTTGGTTTGTGTGCCGTGTGGTTCAACTCAAGTTGAGCGCCGGGCGATTCGTGAATCAGCCATGGGTGCTGGTGCAAGTGAAGTCTATTTGATTGAAGAACCAATGGCAGCCGCGATTGGTGCTGGTTTGCCTGTTGAAGAAGCACGTGGCTCAATGGTTGTTGATATCGGTGGTGGTACTACCGAAGTGGCGATTATTTCACAATGTGGTGTCGTGTATGCTGCCTCGGCACGTATCGGTGGTGACCGTTTTGATGAGTCGATTGTTAATTATGTTAAACGTAATTATGGTAGTTTAATTGGTGAAGCGACAGCAGAGCGTATTAAACATGAAATTGGTACTGCTTTTCCTGATACTGAAGTTCGAGAAATGGAAGTGCGTGGTCGTAATTTAGCCGAAGGTATTCCGCGTAGTTTTACATTAAATAGTAATGAAATTTTAGAAGCGCTACAAGAACCTTTGTCAGGTATTATTAGTGCTGTGCGATTGGCTTTGGAACAAGCACCACCTGAATTGTCGGCTGATATTGCCGAACGCGGTATGGTGTTAACCGGTGGTGGTTCATTGCTAAAAGATTTAGATCGTTTAATAATGGAAGAAACAGGTTTGCCCGTTATCGTTGCTGAAAATGCGATGACATGTGTTGCACGTGGTTGCGGTAAAGCATTAGAAATGCTTGATGCACAACGTGGTGACTTTTTATCTTCTGAGTAAGATCACAAAGAGGACATTCTCATTAGAAGAATCTTTATGCGCGGCCCTAAATTAGGGCTGCGTACTTTTTTATTAGTGATCCTCGCCATACTTTTAATGGTGTTTGATCAGCATACACGTTACTTTGTCAAAGTGCGTTCTGTATTGTCGACTGTTGTCTCTCCTTTGCAATATGTAGTGAGTGCGCCAATTGACTTGTTTGCTTGGGTAGGCATGAGTGTGCAGACGCACAATAATTTACTCCAAGAGAATGCTAGTCTTCAGGCTGAGCAAATGCTATTAAAAGCACGCTTGCAAAAACTTCTTGCTCTTGAAAAAGAAAATAATTCTTTACGTGCCTTGTTACAATCATCCCCTCGTACTGGGACGGCACGTGTCTTGGTTGCGCAAGTATTAGCAGTCGATGCGGATCCTTTTATGCAGCAACTTATTCTAGATCGCGGTAGCAACAAAGGAGTGTATGTTGGGCAGCCAGTGATTGATGCCTCAGGTGTGATGGGGCAAGTGACATCAGTGACACCTTATTTAAGTCGCGTGATGTTGTTAAGTGATAGTCGCAGTGCTATTCCAGTAGAAAGCACGCGTAATGGTGTGCGTGGTGTTGTTGTGGGGCGCGGTCTTTATAACAATATGGCGTTAACGCATATTCCTGCTACAACCGATATCAAAGTGGGCGATCAATTAGTGAGCTCCGGGCTTGGCTTACGCTACCCGATTGGCTATCCGGTCAGTGTTATCAACAATATTCAGCATGAGCCAGGACAACCTTTTATGAATGTGAATGTGACACCTAGTGCTAAGTTAAATTTAACTCGCTTAGTATTATTAGTCTGGGAAAATCAAAAAGTACTGCTGGCTAATGCTCGTAAACAATTGATGCTGATTCAAAAAGAAGATGCTGCAAACGAGCACCATCGCGGAGCAAATTCATGAACAGAATTAATCGACGCGGCACTTGGGTGATTGTTCTAAGTATTCTTGTTGCATTGTTACTGACGATTTTGCCATTACCCATGTGGGCTCGATGGTTACGACCTTTATGGTCATTGTTAGTGGTTAGTTATTGGGCCATAGCGCTGGAGGATAAAGTCAGCGTCGGAATTGCCTTTGTCGTGGGGGTTTTGTTAGATATCTTAGGAGGTTCACTCTTTGGTGAGCATGCCTTGCTGATGGTGCTTTGTGTTTTTGTGATGATTAAACTACGACGACAAATTCGATTTTTTCCTATGTGGCAGCAATCAGTTTTAATTTTTATTCTCGCTTTATTTTATCAGTTAGGTGTTTTTATTATTCAAAGCTTGGTGCAAGAGCAACCTAGCTCATTATTATTTTGGCTACCAAGCATTACCACCGCTATTCTTTGGCCCTGGATTTTTATTATTTTACGCGACGTTCGTCGGCGGTTTAATGTGCAATGAATACGATAAGAAAAATTGCTCTTTTTATAGTTAATAAGCTTTTCTTACTAGTTGCAGTGCTTTTAGTTTTATTTGCAATTCTTGTTTCTTTAACACGAGCGATGACGCCTGTTTTAAATCACTATCGGAGTGATATCAATCAATGGGCAGAATCATTTTTAAGTAAACCTGTAACCATTGGTGAAGTGCGGGCGAAATGGCGTGGTATACAACCTGTTATTGAGTTACAAAATGTTCGAGTCTATAACAAGTTCAAGGGTAAACAGCTATTTCATATCGATGACTTACAAATAGGGATTGATTTTAGCTCATTAGTTTTTAAGCATCATATTACATTGAATCGTTTATTCATTAACGGCATTAAAGTGGTCCTGAATCAACAAAAAGATCAACGCTGGAATATGCAAGGCATGAATTTAGCCGGTAGTTCAGCTGAAAAAAATCATGTTCAAACAAGTGAGTCATTTGACAATATTGCATCATGGCTTTTAGTTCAGCCTGAACTGGTTTTTCAGAATGTAGATATTGAAGTAAAAGAATACGCACAGCCACCGCGATTCATTCATAGTCTGAATGTTATTTTAAGTAATTCAGGTCAATCACATCGGTTGCGTGGACAGGCAGACCTTGGTCTTAATCAAGACTCACCTGTTGATGTGGCCGTTAATTTAAATGGTTCAAAAGATAATATTAATAAATTACACGGTGAAATGTTTTTCCAGGGTAGTCATATTCCTTTGCGAAAGTGGGTTGCGAAGAAAAATTTATATGGTTTTTATATTAATAGTGGGTTCTTAAGTTTTAAAGCTTGGGCCGACTGGTCTTTAACTAAAGTCACAAATGTACAAGCGAAAATTAATCTAAATAAAATGAATCTTATACCGATTTCGGCTAAAGGTTATACGCATGTTAATCAGTTTTCGGCCAATTTAGAATGGAGACGATTATCCAAACAAAATGGCTGGGAAATCAGCGGTGATAATGTGCATCTTATTATTAATAATCACTCATGGAAAACGACGAAGTTTGCTTTCTGGATGCATCATCCTAAGCAGAATGATGTTTCTCAAGTTTTTCAAGCAGAGTATATCCAAGTCAATGATCTTTATTATGTAATGACGCAGTTATCCTTTATCTCCCCTAAGATTCGTACATTATGGGGTAAGTTAGTGCCGGAGGGAACATTTAGTGATGTACAGTTTAATCATAGTGGGAGTCTCAAAGACTTAGGTCGTTTTTATCTAAGTGCACATTATAATAACTTTGGCTTAAATACTTATAAAGCCTTACCTGGCTTTGCTAATATGAGTGGTGATTTAATTGCCGATCAAGATACTGGACGAATGAAGTTACAGGGAAAAAAAGTTCACCTGAAATTGACTAAGGTTTTTGCTCAACCATTTCAATTTAACAGCATTAACGGTTTAGTCGAGTGGCAAAATTATAAAAATAAAATTCAAATACAAGGGTTAAACCTTAAGTTATCAGACGATAACTTAACACTTAATACTAACTTTGACCTAAATGTTCCTAAAAGCAAGAACTCACCAACAATTAGCTTGTTAGCGCATGTTCATGAGCAAGACTTAGGTAAATTTAGCCAGTATTTACCGACTACAATTATGCCTAAAAACTTAGCTTACTGGTTAAATCATGCTTTTATATCGGGTGATAGTCTTGATGCCGGTGTTATATTAAAAGGGGACTTAAAGAATTATCCTTTTGATAATCATAAAGGTCAGTATTTAATAGATGCACAAGTTAACAACTTACGATTTCATTTTGGTGATGGCTGGTTACCGATAACGAATTTATATACTAATTTAATATTTCATAAAAGCGATATGTTAGTGACGCTACAAAAAGGTGATGTTGCGGGGCAGCCAATTACCTCATTGCAAGCTAAAATCGTAAATATGAAACGTCACCCACAGGCTTATTTAGATATAGATAGTCAGGTTAATCTTAATGACTTAACGACGGCAAAAAACTTCATCCTTAATTCTCCACTTAAAAAAGATGTTGGCACCAGCCTGGTACCTCTTCGATTCAATGGTGGTGGTCATTTAAAATTAAAATTACATATTCCATTGCATCACGGCCCGACTGACACTAAGGGTTGGTTAACCTTCAAGAAAAATAACCTTGCTCTATCACAATGGCGTTTAAAATTCACTGATTTATCAGGTCCTCTTTATTTCTCGAATACGGGTTTTTCTTCACCAGGACTTTCTGCAGAATTAATGGGCAAAAAAGTTAAAATTAAAATAGCGACGCATCATTATAATAAGATGCGTAGCACCCAATTTGATTTAAAGGGTGGTTTAACGTTAAATTCGATTAAAAATTATTTATCGTTACCAATACTACCATTCCTTACTGGTAATACACAGATCCAAGCGCTACTGAGTATGACGAATGGTCGGCAGCAATTATCTATTAGCTCAAACCTACTCGGGGTTACGGTTAAACTTCCGAAGCCATATGGTAAAACGCCTGATGAGGGCCGAAGTTTTCGTGCGGATGCTTATTTCTCAGCTAATAGTGCACCCTTAGTTCGGCTTAGTTATGGCATGCTAATTGGCGGTATGATTGCCTATGAAAAGCAAAATAATAAAATGCAGTTTGAGCGGGCTATGATTCATCTTGGCAGTGCCGGTTATAGACTTCAAAAAGGAGCCGGTGTTTATATCACAGGTACGATGGAACAGTTTGATTGGCAGAATTGGCAAAGCTTTTTGCTACCCTATTTAAGTACGGAAAATAAACCGAGCCGTCAAAGCACAAGCAATATAGGATTGCAAAAAATCAACGTCAAAATGAATAGCTTAAGGGCTTTCCGACAAAACCTAACAGATGTTGATTTGATTATCCAGCGCTTAAGTAATAATTGGCACTTGAATATAAATAGTGATTTAATTGATGGAAATTTGATTATACCCGATCACTATCGCACTCAAACTATTACGGGTGATTTCTCAATGTTACACTTAACACCGTTTACCTCGCCAGAAAAATCTAAGGAAGTAGCCAAGCCTCTCAATCCTCAGGCATTATTCCCACTTTCGTTAAACATTGAAAACTTTCAATATGCCGATCATACTTTTGGTAAAGTTAATCTAGAGCTACAAAAAATTAATGATGGTGTGCGCATCAATAAACTTACCCTAGATAGCCCGCTTTATTCTCTGAATGGTCAAGGCCGGTGGTTACAAAAAAAGGGTAAAAACAGTTCATCCTTTTCTGGGACGTTAGATACAGATGACTTAGGGGAATTATTAATTGCTGAAAATATTACAAAACATCTAGATAAAGGTAAAGCTAAATTTGCTTTTGATTTATCATGGCCAGATTCCCCACTTGATTTTCAAACCAAAGATTTAAGGGGGACTATCTCAGCCAATATTACTAAAGGTAGTATTATTGGACTAGATAAAGCCACTAATACAAAAATCGGTTTAGGTAAGTTGATTAATGTCTTTAGTTTGCAAAGTTTAACTAAGCGCTTGACCTTAAATTTTAGTGACATTGGGGATTCAGGTTTAGAGTTTAGTGAAGTAAAAGGAAATTTAGTTTTAAAAAATGGCAATATCTTCACCGATAATTTTTATTTAGATGGTCCGGTTGCTGAAATATATATTAAAGGTATGCTTGGGTTGAAAAAAGAACTGTATAACTTAAATATTCGTATCAGTCCTTATTACACATCTAGTTTGCCCTTAATTGCTACGATAGCCGGTGGCCCTGTCGCTGGTGTTGCCACTTGGGCTGTGAGTAAAGTGGCACGGTTTGGTGTTGAAAAAGTAACATCAAATAATTACAAAGTCACGGGTTCCTGGAAAGATCCTAAAGTGAGTAAAACGACTAGCTAACTGTAATGGGTGATTGATTAAAACAAAATGTTTCTTTAATACGCAACGCGAAGAACAAACTAAGTAAAGAGCAAATTGGTAAGGCAAGTAGAGCCCAGCGATATTCTGTTACAGTAAAAGCATGTACACCGTTATAGATAGTGCCATCCCATAATAAATCCAATACCCAACCAATCAAGGGTTGAAAAAGAGCGCCGATCATCACTGAAGCCATATTGGCAAAGGCAATTGAGGTGCCATTTATTTTTGGTGAGTTAATTTCACTAGCGACGGCATAAGAAATGGCAACGCCAGTATTGGTGATGCCGTATAAAAATAGCAAAATAAAAATAGTGTTAATCGGTAAGTTCGGAATAAATATCACGCTACTCATAAAAATCATGCCGCATACAGATGAAAATATAAGCATAGGTTTTCGGCGCCCAATTTTATCAGACTAATCTTCCCCCATAAAAGTGGACACCAATTTGTTAAACTATGAAAAACAAAGAGGTGACATATGTCAAAAAACGCAAGAAAATATACGGCAG
>JAWUYR010000062.1:0-14108 GCA_034110705.1 Gammaproteobacteria bacterium
AAGTGGCTACAGGCGAGCATTGGTTTGCGAGCAAAGCATTAAAGTATAAGCTGATCGACGAGATTGAAACCAGTGATGATTATTTATTACGCGCGAGTAAAACAGCTGCGTTATTTGAAATTAAGAAAGTTACGAAGAAAAGCTTCATGCAAAAATTAGGTAAAACTGCCCATAAAACCTATGACGGCATCATCTCGAAAGCATGGCAAGAAAAGCAAGAAAGTACCTACCTTTAATTAATAAGGTCAATCATCTCAGCAAAATAATCCGGCATTTCTGGCCGGTCAAACCAGGCGAGTGAAATAGGATTTGTATAACGCTTGCCTTTGTTAAGCATAATCAACTCGCCTTTTTTGATATAAGGCTCGGCAAATGATTTTTCCAAAACACTATAACCACAGCTCTCTTTAATTAAACGCGCTATTGCTTCTGGGTGATTAGCAAAAAACCGATCACTATTCGCCTTTTCTAATAAATCAAAATGCCGCAAATAAGTGAATGTCATGGTGTCGGTTTCATAAAAGTCTATTATCCGCTCTTGCTGAATAATATCTTTTAATTTTCGCCCTTTCCATTTTTTCGGCCCAACTAATATATATTCTTCTGGCACTAATTCTTTAGCATTCATTTCTTGGCTAACCATTTCTTTGGCTAACACCCCTAATTGTGCTTTACCATCTTTTAAGCGCTGCACTAACCCGGCTTCATCTTGATAATGTAAAGAAATTAACACGGCAGGATATTTCTGTACTAAGCTTTTGACAGAATCAACCACGCGTCCCTGTAAGACACTGGTTGGACCAGTAATTGATAACCTAACTGTACTGGTGATACCAGTAGCATTGAGTTGTTGTAGCGTTGTTTGCTCTAATGCTTTGCTCGACTGGCAATAGCGTAACAATGTTTCACCTTCAGGAGTAAGCAACATACCACGCCGAGAACGAGCAAATAAGCTAGTTTCTAGTCTCTGCTCCAACCCCTTTAAACGTTGGGTAACAGCCGTTTGGGTAATAAATAATTGCTCAGCCGCCTGATGCACGCTTTGATGCTCGGCTATGGCCATAAATGCTTCTAATTGGGGACTCATTAAACTCATTACATTTCATCACTCGGTTGATCTAATTGATTTTACTTATATCACTATAGACCTTATTGTCGCGAAATTATGTTTTTTATGGTTTATATAGTTTATATACAAGAGTATTCATTGCTCAGATAATTATTGTCAGCATTGCTTGTTTGGCTTTTTACTAATGCAAAGTGTTATAAGCTTGCGTGAGTTACTCAGCGATTTAATTTCAGAGCTTTTCTCCCCTTGATAAAGGGGAGAAAATAGAAAGTATTTTTACTGAATCGGTACTAAATTAATTTCAACACGACGGTTCTTAGCTCGCCCTGCTGCAGTGCTATTCGTCGCAACTGGGTCTTTTTCACCATAGCCAACATTAACTAAGCGCGCTGGCGTGATACCAACAGTTTGCAAATAGTTACGTACAGCAGCTGCACGTTGCTTCGATAATTTAAGATTATAAGCAGCAGAACCCGTACTTGAAGTGTAACCCGCGACTCGAACATAGTTTTTATTGAATTTACGTAAAACAGTACCAACTGCATTTAGTACTGGCTCAAAACTTGGTTTAATTGCTGATTTACTCACAGCAAAGGTGATATCACCTGGCATAATTAATTTAATATCATCACCATGACGTTGAATCTGTACGCCCGTACCTTTTAATTGATTACGCAAAGCGGCTTCTTGTTCATCTTGTGAATGCCCTACTGCACCGCCAATCGCAGCACCTGCTGCGGCACCAATCAAAGTATTTCTAGAGTTACCTGTTAAAGCACCCACCACAGCACCACCCAGAGCGCCAAATAAAGCACCTTTAGTTGCACTACTCGTCTCTTTTTGACCCGTATAAGCATTCTCAGTAGTACAAGACGTTAAGCTGCTAATACTAAGAGCAGAAATTAAAGCAACTGTCATTATTTTACGGTGCATGCGGGGTCTCCAAAGACGATTAAGGTATAGATTGTAACTGAAAATAAAATTCTGTCTAGAAAACTTATAAAAAAAAGCCCGCTTGCGCAGGCTTAAAAATAATGGCGTCCCCTAGGGGATTTGAACCCCTGTTGCCGAGATGAAAACCCGGTGTCCTAACCCCTAGACGAAGGGGACATGTTAGGTAGCTGAAATGGCGTGCCATCGCAGCGAAGCGGGATTCTAGCATAGAAATCCCTAAATCGAAAAGAAATTTTATAAAAAAATAAATGTCATATCAGACCAATACCCACTAGCTGACTGAATATATCCGACCGGTGTGAATTCCGTAAACACTTTTGCGAAAAGCACGGCCCACTTTCTCTGTTGAAACAGGCTCAAAGCCAGGACAATAATCTTTATAGAGTTCCACAGATGGCTCTAATAACCCTGGTGAAACAACATTAATCCTTATCCCGCGCGGCATGTCTAAGGTGGCAGCTTGAGCGAAACCTTCTACGGCGTTATTCACCATGGCAGCAGCTGTACCATCTTTAACAAAATCGTGATTCATAATGCCTGTCACAAGCGTGATACTACCCTTATCATTAAGAACCTTAATTCCATTCAAAGCGACATTAATTTGTCCCAATAACTTTTGTTGCAAGCTTACTTGATAATCTGCCACGGTCATTTCAGATACGGCTTTAAAACCACACCACGAGCCGCAGCACAGATAATTGCATCTAGTGGGCCTGTCTGCTGAAAAAGCTTTTCGATAGAGCTCATATCTCCCATATCTACCTTAAAATCACCATGATTTAGGCTAGCACTGATAATATCAGTATCTTTTTCTAGCTCGTTAACAATTGCACGACCAATCGTACCAGTTGCACCAATAATTAAGACTTTCATGGCTACCCCAAGAATATTATGAAAAAGTGATTGTAACAAGAACTGAAAGGAAGGTATAACAAACTTGGCGTCCCCTAGGGGAGTCGAACCCCTGTTGCCGAGATGAAAACCCGGTGTCCTAGGCCTCTAGACGAAGGGGACAAATATTATTGTTTTGCTGGCGTAAAAAAATCCTAGAGGTCAGAGTACTTTAAATACTTTAAAGAGTGGTCTTACCACGAAGTCCATCTCCAGAAACAGTTGCATTTTGCAACCTCCTTAAAGTCCTCTCTAAAAAGTACTCTGGCCTCTAAGATCTACGGGGCGAATTATGCCTTAGTATTCAATGGATTGCAAGGAAGTAGGTGTTTTGTATACAGATAATGTGGTGGAGCTAAGCGGGATCGAACCGCTGACCTCTTGCGTGCCACGCAAGCGCTCTCCCAGCTGAGCTATAGCCCCACAGATAGGAGGCGCCGATTGTAGTGAAACTTTAATTTAGCGTCAAGTAAAATTATAGCTTAGCTCACTCAAAGAACCTTAAGGTAATCTAACGCCTGGCTAATATTATGCAGTGCTTTATCTTTGCCTAGCAAATGTAATGTAGTGCTAATCCCCGGTGATTGAGTACTACCAACCAATGCCACACGTAATGGTTGCGCTAACTTCGGCATTTTTAAATTAAAGGTTTCTAAGCTAAGCTTAAAAACAGCACCAATAGAGTCTTCATTCCAATCGATGATATTTTGTAATTGCACATGTAGAAATTCAAATACTGGCAAAATATCTTCGTTTAAAAACTTGTCGGCCGCCTTTACATCATAAACCACTTTATCTTGATAGAAACATGCTGCTTTTTCTGCCATTTCAACAAGTGTTTTGCTTCTTTCACGCAAGGCATTAACGACAAGGATAAGTTCTGGTCCATTCGCGATATCTACCTTTATCATTTGCAGATGTTTCGCTAGCAAACCTGCAATATAGTCTGGACTTTCCGTCTTTAAATAATGCTGATTTAACCACTGCAGTTTTTCTGTATTAAAAGCGGCAGGCGCACGATTAACATCTTGTAAATCAAACAAGCTAATCATCTCTTCTTTACTGAAAATTTCTTGATCACCATGCGACCATCCTAGACGCACTAGATAATTTAACATCGCTTCAGGTAAATAACCATCTTCCCGATATTGAGTGACACTCATTGCGCCATGACGTTTTGATAATCGCTTACCATCTTGACCTAATATCATAGGCACATGCGCATATTGTGGTGGTATTACACCAAGCGCTAGTAAAATATTAATCTGGCGCGGTGTATTGTTTATATGGTCATCTCCACGAATAACCGTGGTAATGTTCATATCTAAATCATCGACGACGACCGTAAAATTATAGGTTGGCGTGCCATCCGTGCGTTGAATAATTAAATCATCCAGCTCGGCGTTATTCACTTCAATAGGCCCTTTGACTAAATCATCAAAAATCACCGAACCCTGTAATGGGGTTTTAAAACGAAGAACAAAAGGCTCCCCTTCTGCTTCTTCCACCAAATTACGGCAACGCCCATCGTAACGTGGCTTTTCTTTATTCGCCATTTGCATTTCGCGGAGTTTTTCTAAACGTTCTTTGGAGCAATAGCATTTGTAGATTTTAGCTTCACTCAAAAGCTGTTGAATAACTTCTTGATAACGTGCCATACGCTGCATTTGAAACACAGGGCCTTCATCATAATCTAGGCCTAACCAATTCATACCGTCGATAATCGCATCAACAGCTTCTTGGCTTGAGCGCTCTACATCAGTATCTTCAATCCTTAATATGAATTCACCTTGATGCTTACGAGCATAAAGCCATGAAAACAAAGCGGTGCGAGCACCACCTAAGTGGAGAAAACCTGTTGGACTAGGAGCGAATCTGGTGCGCATGTACGTAACCTTTCTATTAAAAACGATATGATAATCGAAATATTGTTAAGACGATAGCCCTTCTATCAATAAATAGGAAAATCAATTATAAAAAATTAAAATTCAGGTTACGTTAACCTTCGTTATCTATAATCTATCATAATAATATATAAGACTCAGTCTTACTCAACAATAATAAAAAGGTTATACCGATGGCTGTCTTTGATCAATTTGATCCTCAGGATATTGATAATTTAAAATAGCACCTTCGGCTATTTCATTGGCGTATGCTATAGGTACACTTGGCCTCGACCCAAATGATATGGGGGCGAATCTAATTAGGGGTATCACAACTCAAACTAATAGCTTTGAACGATCACTTCGCACACTCTTTACCCGACGTGCAGTTCAAGCCCCTAAAAAACGCTTTACTGAATTAAAAAGTAGTCTTGATGGATCTGTTCTTTATTGTCCGCGAACCAATACTATAGTTTTAGATAAAATTAATTTTCCTGTATACGGAAGAACCGTAGAAAGTTCATTTTGGAGCTATAATATTAAGCGAGAATGCTTTTTAGGCTTTACAATTCACCCACTTTTATGGGGGAAGATTAGTTTACCGAAAAAATATAAAGGATGGCTTACCTTTGAACATCAAATTCATCATCTACAATCCGATCCAACTAAAGCAGGCTTAACAGATCTCATATCTTTTGAGAGTCATAAACCCGCCATATCCATCACCGGAAAGTGCCTAATAACAACAGATGAATGGTCTCGCTTAAAAGGTCAAATATATCCACTGACTAATATTCAGAAAGCGGCCTATAAATTGTCAACATACCATGAAACTTGCGAAAACATAGTAAATATTAAATTGAAAGAAGCCTACGGAAATAGATCATCTATCATTAGTTACTTAAAACATAACAAGCTTTTGCTTCGTTGTGATAACTTTATATATGGGACCAAATTTAGTGTGTCCGCTCAATTAGCTTACATATTTCTCGCGGCATTAAAGCTATTCTGTGACGATGGTCCAAAAAATCGTAAGTTGATTAAAGGCTATATTCCTTATTTTGTTGCTGGTGGTTTAGTGCCTATTTTGAATTTTTATATAGGGGACTTAAATCCGCTTTTTCCTGCATCAGTAAAAATCATGGCAGGTTTAAACGCTCTCGCTTCGAATCATCCAATGCCAAAAATACTGAGTGGAGCGACAGCGGTAAAACCAGTACTGTAATTTTAACCCGAGTTAAAAATAAATTGGTAATATTATTACATCCTTATAAACAAAGAACTCACCCTCGACACTTGTGATTCGTTAACATAAAAATATTAATTTTTAATCAAGCAAATCCAAACTGGATTTTTTAAATGCAGCACAAAATGACTTATGTTCAGGATGATCGGCAACTTGACACTTTCTATTACAATAATAAACGCTTTTACAAGACGCGCATATCAAGAGCTCATTTGAAAATGCTTTACAATACTAACAGGAATGTACAGCATTTGGTATTACGACACTCAGGCAACGGTAACCTGCCTGGCTTGCATTTAACAATTCTAAATTCAATGTCCCATCGCTAACAAAATGCGTGGTTATATTATGAATATTTAGTGTTTTACTAAAATTACCTTGAAATTTTTGTAGAGCAGGTAATGTTGCTAAGCTGATAAAATGATGTTTATCTTCTTTATTAACAGCCAATCCGTTGAAAAAATTGAAAGCGCAGTAAGTATCAGCTTTAAACAGATTCTTCCCTGAAGTGAGAAAATGCCGATCAATAGAGTCATAAACTCCTTTTACTTTACTTGGATAGGCTAATGCCCCAAAAGCACGTATTACTTTAATACCATTTTCCCTTAATTTTTGTTCGATAAAATCAAAACCTTTTTCAAGATAATCAAAATAAGACCTATGATCTTTCAGAAGACCAGCATCACCATGCTCATGAAATTGTCTTCTTACAAATTCATTTTTTAATATTTCGGCTAAAATAGATCCCCATAAACCTTTATTCTCAAATAAAGGTTTAAATGTGTTTAATATCACTGTACCAGATTTTGGTGCTGCCATGAAGATATCAAGGTGGTACATGCATTGTGGTAAAACCAAAATTTCAGTTTGGAACTGTCTTTTTAATTCGGTTGTCCTTTGTTGAACATACACTTTATATGATAATTTCTGTTCTGTTAATAAGTAATCATTAAGGAGCGAATCCTCACCTAATAACAAGAGTGGCGGCATTCCAGGCCTATTAACCACCATTAAATTACCACCACTAATAGTGGTTTTATTTTCTTTTCTTCCAGCAAGATGAGGCTTTATGCTTTCTTCGGGCATTACGTGTTGATTTTCTACTGATCGTCTATAAACACAGCTACCCTGTGAATAGAAAACTCTACCATAAGAATCTTCTGGCTTTTTCTGATGTGCTTTTTCATCTATCATTGTCAGAGTTGAACTTCTTAGATCAGATAATATTTTAGAAGCAAAGCTTTGTCTTACACTACGAGTAATCGTGTTTTTATAGATTTCTTTGCCATCAGCTGTTACGAGCATTTGATCGCGTGGCATATACATATCCACACCAGGTAAGATCGTTGCTTGCACACCCAATCTATTTAATACAACGATTGCAGCATTATATAGAGGATGTCCACCGGCATTCATGGGACTAAAAAACACATGGCTCGATTGAGTAATAATCTCTGAGGCTAAGTTGGATTTTTGATCGCTTTTAGCAGAGACAGGTTTATATTTAGTTTTATGAATTTGCCAATGCTTTTTTTGGCACTCACTTGAACAATAATAAGTGCCCTTACACCTTGCACAAGCTTGACTTGCTTGTTCTTGACATTGTCCGCAGGGTTCAGTTATTTTGGGAGCTGGATAAGCCACAGACAGTAATCCTTAATTATTCATACGAAATAATAAAGGTTAAAAATTAAGAGAACATTAATCATTTAGACTATCTGTAGTGGATAAAAGACTTACGCTCGACAATTTTGACAAATCCCATAAATATTTAAACTATGGTCCGTCATTTCAAAACCAGCTTGTTTTGCTATTGCTTCTTGGCGCTGCTCTATGATGTCATCAACAAATTCTTCTACCTGATTACACTTCACACAAACTAAATGATCGTGATGGTTTTTTTGATTCAACTCAAAAACAGCATGGTCGTCAGAGAAGTTATGCCTTTTGATGATACCGGCCGTCTCAAACTGAGTTAATACACGGTAAACGGTCGCAAGCGCAACCTCTTCACCACCTTGAGCTAATCTCGTAAAGACTTCTTCAGCACTCAAATGTGAATCTTCTGTTTGCTCAAATAACTCTAGAGTTTTCAAGCGAGGCACTGTAATTTTAAGGCCTAATTTTTTTAAATCTGAATGCGGCATATTCTCGTTAGCCTCCTATGGCTCTGGCTGGCGGTTTCCGGTACAATTGTGCCGATTTTACTGAATTAATCGTCAAAACGATACTAAAAGGATCTCTACATGCGCCAGTTTTTGTTATTACCCTTTATTTTACTTGCTGTGTTACTTGCCAGCTGTACATCCATTGTACCCTATTACAAAGCCGACATTCAGCAAGGTAATGTTTTACCAGCAGCAAAAATTGCAAAATTAAAACCTGGAATGACTCGCATTGAAATCACCAACCTACTCGGTGATGCCGTGTTACAAAATTCGCTAGACTCTCAACAATTACAATATATCTACACTGATAAACCTAACCAGGGTAAATATGTTGAGAAGAGACTATTATTGCAATTGCGCAACGGTAAGTTAGTCAGTGCCAAAGGTGATTACCCAGCAATACCGGCTAGTTTAAAGAAATAACATTATTGCTTTTTTGAAGCTCGAATACGACGAGCTTCCATTGGGTCTATGGTTAATGGACGATAAATCTCAATACGATCTCCGGCCCGTACCATTTGCTCTAGACCCACTTTTTTCCCCCAAATACCAACTTCAATAGTCTTTAAATCGATTTTTGGAAATTGTGCTAAAAGGCCTGAAGCTTTAATGACCTGTTGTATCATTACTGTTTCTGTTAGCTTAACCGGCAAAACCACTTGTTCTGTTTCTAATGCATAGACCACTTCAACTTGCATCGTTTTCTCCGTAGATATCAAGTGCTCGCTGCTGAAATGCACCAATCATGGTATCGGCAATTTTAGTGAATATTGGTGTTAATGTTAAGGCCAGTAATTTACTATCAAATGTAAATTCAAGGCTAAAACTTGTTTTACAAGCCGTGTCAGAAAGTGTTTTAAATTGCCATAAGCCTTGCATAGATTTAAATGGGCCATTGATTAGGTTCATGGTAATGCTTTGTGTGGGAATAAGTTGATTTTCCGTCGTAAACGCTTTTTCGATAATCCCTTTTTTTATTTTAATCATTGCCGTCATGCTATCATCAGTTTCTGCCAAGATCTCACTCGCGGCACACCAGGGCAAAAATTCAGGATAGCGGTCAACCTGATTAACCAAATCGTACATTTGTTGCGCGCTAAACTCTAATAATGCACTGTGTTCTATTTTACTCATGTTTGCTCTTAAGCCTTAGACTTTAAATTTGAATTCCAGTGAGATTATACTCTAAATTCAACAAGTTGGAATGATGAGAACTCACTATTTGTTTATCATGTTCAGTTTGTACTTTTTACTTGCCATCGCAACCAAACTGATACCAAAATAAATTTTCTTAATATAACGAAACCAGCTGAGTATGATTGATATATTTTTTTTGTTATATTTCTACATTAATTCAACGATGGACAATCTTCATGGACAAACAACAGGCACAAGATTTTGTACAAGACTTATTAGATCATATCGTCACATTGGCCGATGTAGATTCGCTGACAAATTATTACCATGAAGATGTCATAGGCCACTATGGTGATATTGATTTTACTTTTTCTGACATCGAGAATCGCATTAATTATTTACAAACGGTCTTTAAGGACAGAGCTCATATTATACATGAAGTGATTAAAGCAGATGACAAAATTATTTTTCGCGATCGTCAAATCGTCACACATCGAAAAACCAATGCTTTGTGGCCTTACGAAGTTACAGGAATATATAACATAAGAAATGGCAAAGTATCAGAACTCTGGTTAATGATGGATAAAGATGTCGATTATCAGGAATCACCTAGTCATGGCTTAGAGAACAGCCTCCCTAATGATGATGACAAAGCAGCACAACAACATTTTCGTCAATTAGTACAACAAGAAAAATTCATGATTAATGGTGAATTAACTCTTGTTGAATTAACGGAGCGAGAATTTGATACTTTATTTTATACTATGCGTGGTTTAACCGCGAAAAAAATTGCTCAACGCTTAAACCTTTCTTACCGTACAATAGAATCTTATTTAGAAACCTTAAAAGAAAAATTCGGCTGCGATTCAAAAACAGAGCTACGTCGAAAAATCACTCCTGGCGCTATTTGGATATAACACCAGAAGAACTTGATTTTGTTAGTACAATGGTTTCTTTTTGTGATTTACAGTAAGTTTCTTTGATCAAAAATATAGCGACAACTAAACCGGCTAAGTATAATATTGGCATAATCGAAAATGCCAAAGCAAAGTTTTCAGGCCGTAATTTTGAAACATCACCATGAATGTGTCCAGCAGACAATGTGATTAAGAAACCAATAATAACAGGCATGAAAGTATCAAATGAAATAACGGCAGCATTATTAACCCCAAGTGCCGCTGACCGCGCCTGATTGCTCACTTGCTCCGAAATTGCAGCAAACCCAACATTTTGTCCAGAAGCGCCGATGCCTAGCAAGAAAAATAATCCTGCATAAATCCATGCGGTATTTATCGCTAAGTACGAGATAAAAAGTGTGACGACAATACCTAAACTAGAACAAAAAATAAGACTCGGCTTCCTTCGTCTAGTTAGATCAGAAAGAACACCCATTAAAGGACAACCTACTGCATACCCAATCCAAGCCATCGAAACACAATAGGCTGCGGTGTCTTGTGACAAACCTCTTGTTTGTAAATATTCAGTACCCCAAATGGCACCTAGCAAAGCTATAGCTCCATAAGACGTACCAGAGTAGAAAGCAATAAACCAAACCTGTTTATTTTTTATCATTTGTCGTAGTTGAACTAATGTGGAACTAGGTTTTTCTAAACGAATGAATTTTTCAGTTTTATCACGGGCTTTATTCTTAACGAGTAATAATACTAATAGCGCTAATACAACACCAATAATACTTATATAAGACATCGGGATCCGCCAGTTACCACCCGATTTTGCCATTAAACTAACAAGTGGCCCACCGGCGAGCAGTGGCCCCATTGTGCCAACAAACTGCGCGGCTCCGACAAAAAAACCAAAATATTTCCTAGGAAACCATTCCATAGAAATGGTTAATAAACTAATGAAGGCAAATGATGCACCAAAGCCCAGAAGAAAACGGGCAAAAAAAGCCGACCAAAATTCCTGCGCATGAGAAAACCAAAATGTTGCTCCTGCACAAATTAATGACGCTATAAACAAGAGAATCTTAACACCAAATTTATCGGCCAGAATCCCAACCGGTATTTGCATAATACCGTAGGTAAAGTAATAAGCTGAACCTATAATTGCAAAAGATTCTAGAGATAGATGTAAATCTGGAATAATCTGATGAGCCAAACTCCCGACAAATGTGCGCAAGAAAAATTCATATAAAAAGAATAATGAAGCCGTTCCCCAGATGACACAACCCAACAGACTTATTTTTTCGTTTGAGTTATTACTCATCCTTCATTAACTTGGGTATTAGCAGCATTAAGCTGCTCGGTTGAATCTTCTTGCCATTCTTCTAAACGAGTAGCTGTTTTTTCCATTTCACGCGAGAAAACAGCTAATTGAAATAGACCCTCCCCCTCATGAACTAATGGTAAATTATTCTGACCAACAATAACACCATTCTCTGGTGAGCTAACCATGATTTGATCTGAGGCTCCAAATGGATCGCTTATGCTACAAAGCGTTTCACCTTTCTTGACATATTGACCTAGCGCATGTGTTGAGTGACTAATGCCGCTGCTTGATGCTCTTACCCAAATATTATTCGTCGCGAAAGCACTTTTAAATTTTTTATTTTCGACCTTGCTCGGTAACATTTCAATTGTTCTCATAATATTGAGAAGCCCTTTAATGCCGACTTTAATAGATTGTTCATCAAACCGCATAGCCTCACCCGCTTCATAAAGTAAATAAGGTATGTTTTGCTCAACAGCGTAACTTGCAAGACTACCTTCTGCTTGCTCAAGATCTGAAATAACAGGGGCATTAAAGCTTTCAGCGAGTCTCTTGGCATCTTGATTTTTATAATCAATATAAATTTGCGGTAAGTTCGAATGATTAATAAATCCTGTTTGTAAATCGATGCAGTAATCTGCCATACTAAATATTTCGGAGATAAATAAGTGTGCAATACGTGATGCATGAGTACCGGTTTCTGAGCCAGGGAAACTTCGATTTAGATTTGTTCCGCCCGGTAAAAATCGTGAACGATTGATTAAACCGAAAACATTTAAAACAGGAATTGCAATAATGGTTCCCTTTAAACGATTTAGTGATTTGTTCACCATTAATTTGTTAATAATTTCAGTTCCATTAATTTCATTGCCATGCATTGCAGCAATAATAAGAAGACATGGGCCTGCCTGCTTACCATGAGCCACTTTTATTGGCATGTACATCGGCGCACAACTAAAAAGTTCCGGCATGGGGAGCGCCAGTGTTAATGACTCTCCAGGATGAATCGTGGTGTCACAGATTTTCAAGTTTGTATTTTTCATAGTTTCCTATTTGTTTTTTCGCTAAATTATTTGTTTGTATTCTAACAATAATCACTGTTATAATCAATGCAGAAAATTCAAAGAGATAAATGTGCATGAAAAAACACGACAAAATCGATAGTTTTTTGGTTTCCATGAGGAAAATCATGAGATCAGTTGATTTGCACTCTAAGAAACTAGTAGCGCGTTATGGACTAACCGGACCACAGATGCTACTAATGAAGCATATTTATGAAGCTGGCGATATTGGCATAATTAATTCTACTCTGGCGAAACAAGTTAGTTTAAGCATGGCCACCATTACCTCCATAATAGACAGGCTTGTTAGCAAACAGTATGTTAAAAAAACTCGCTCTGATGTTGATAAGCGAAAAGTGTATATTCTTGCAACAGATAAATGTAAAGAAATTATGAGCCAGAAACCAAGTCTGCTCCAGGAAAGTTTCACCACTCAATTTGAGAAATTACAAGATTGGGAACAGACACTGCTACTATCCTCTTTTGAAAGAGTTGCCAGAATGATGGACACAGACTCATGTGAGGCTTCTTCCATTTTATTCAAGGATGAACTCGAACACTAACTTTGATGTTACGGCCCTCAATCTGTACACGCTAAATGAGCGGCATGAAAAGCCATATGTTCACCAATGAAGCTGGCAATGAAATAATAGCTATGGTCAAAACCATCACGAAAATAATACTCAAGCGGATATTGAGCTATAGTGCAAACCTCTTGTAATAACTCTGGCTTTAATTGTTCTGCTAAAAATTGGTCGGCACCACCTTGCTCAACACGCAAAGGAAGCTTCTTGGCGCCTTGCTGAATCAAATAACAGCTATCATATTCTAGCCAAGTATTTCTATCATCACCTAAGTAAGCCTTAAAAGCCTTCTCTCCCCAAGGAGTTTGACTAGGCGCACAAATCGGTGCAAATGCCGACACAGATTGAAAAAGCTCTGGATGACGTAATGCTAACACCATCGCACCATGTCCGCCCATGGAATGCCCCATAATTGAAATTTTGTCAGGGTTGATCGGCAATTCTGCGCAACATAGCGGTAATAGTTCTTTAATAATATACTTATCCATTGAAAAGTTTTTTTGCCAAGGTACCTGAGTCGCATTTACATAAAAACCAGCGCCGTAACCTAAATCATAGTCGTTGTCAGCCCCTGCAACCCCGACATTTCGCGGACTAGTATCAGGCATGATTAAGATAATTCCATGTTCATCTGCATACTGCTGCGCCCCTGCCTTACTGATAAAGTTTTCATGGTTACAAGTTAAGCCTGACAACCATAAAATGGCCGGTAATTTTTTTTCTATCGCCTGCTTAGGTAAATAGATACTGAATGTCATCTCACTGTCACATGCTTTTGACTGATGCTGAAAATATTTCACTTCACCAGAAAAGCTTTTGTAATTGGCTATTTGTTGCACTTTACCCTCTCCTTAACTTACACCAGTACCCATTTATTTAGAAAGTC
>JAWUYR010000063.1:0-18245 GCA_034110705.1 Gammaproteobacteria bacterium
GGATTTGGGCGTGGATCATGTTAGTGTTACAACGCACTGCATGCTTTTTCATGCGCTCCATTAATTCTGGGCCTTCAACGCCATCATTATCACCGGGCCAGTTATCAACATCGGTCGTGGTCATGAGCTGACCGCCTTGATCAAAGCCTGTGATCATAGTTGGGCTTAAATTTGCTCGTGCAGCATAAACGGCGGCCGTATAACCAGCAGGGCCTGAGCCTAAAATTATTAATTTGTGATGTTGTAAATCGCTCATAAGTTATTGTCCTTGCTGAAAATTAGATTTTTAAGGTGTTTGAAAAGCTGGTATTATATAGCATTCTTGCAGTAAGATGCGAGTATTAAAATAGCGATAGAGGTTAACTTGGCTAGACGACAACAACAGACTCCTGAACCACCCGCAGATCATGCGAGTACGCATTTTTACCGTCGATTAAAAGAAGCCTTTTTTATTGTACTGATTGCTCTTCGCTTATTTATCTTTCTAGCGTTCATTACATACAACCAAGCTGATCCAGGTTTTTTCAACTCGGGAACGGGTAACGAGGCTACCAATCTAGGTGGACAAGTAGGAGCTTGGTTAGCTGATGTAGGCTTATATTTATTTG
This sequence comes from Gammaproteobacteria bacterium, assembly GCA_034110705.1. GTDB lineage: Bacteria > Pseudomonadota > Gammaproteobacteria > JABDGN01 > JABDGN01 > JAWUVP01. The sequence goes on from JAWUYR010000063.1 coordinate 609, forward strand.
GTTACGTTGCCTATCTTCTACCTTTAACGCTCGCATATGGCGGTTGGTTATTAGTACGAGGCAAACCCGCTGAGCAAAGTGTAACGCCAAAACAAATGCTCTGGTTACGTGGCATAGGCTTGCTGCTAACATTAACGTGTGGCTGTGCTTTGTTCAGCTTACATTTTGCTGCTAACCCCCGTTTTTTACCTTATTCTGCAGGAGGGATTTTAGGAAACTTTATCGGGCTCGGCTTAAGTAGCATCTTAAATTATGCGGGTAGTAATTTAATTTTACTAGCCGGATTCCTATGTGGCATAATCTTATTTAGCGGACTATCTTGGTTACGACTAATGGACATGATTGGTCTAGGTGTTTTGTGGCTGAGTGCCTTATTGCAACATAAAGCATCTGCTTTATGGCGTCATTGGCAACAAAAAAGAGCGGCGGCTAAAGTTGTTGGGCCTGAGCTTATCGTGAAAAAGAAATCTCCGCTTATTGAAAATATAGAGCCACGCGAGATAACGCCATTAAAGATTTTTAAACCAGTTAAAAAAGAACCTTTAAGTATCACACCACCAAGTGAGATTAAAAAAGTTGTTCCTAAAAAAACCGAACGCCAAGGCGGTCTGTTCGAAGGTTCTGAACTTGATTCACTACCAGCGTTATCATTACTTGAACCGGCACAACACAGTAATGACAAAGGCTATTCAGAAGAAGTACTAGAGCGTTTATCGCGTTTAGTTGAAATGAAACTGGCTGAATTTGGTCTTAAAGTAAATGTGGTAGCAGTATACCCAGGACCTGTAATCACACGTTTTGAATTAGAATTAGCGCCTGGTATAAAGGTTAGTAAACTTAGCGCATTATCAAAAGATATTGCTCGCTCATTGTCATTTACCAGCGTGCGAATTGTTGAGGCTATTGCCGGTAAATCCGTTGTTGGCATAGAAATTCCGAACCAACATCGAGAGATGGTTCGTTTATCTGAAGTCTTTTCCTCTGAACAATATATAAAAGCTGAATCCCCTTTAACTTTAGGTTTAGGCGTGGATATTGCCGGGAAGTCGATTGTCGTAGATTTAGCAAAAATGCCTCATTTATTAGTCGCAGGAACAACAGGATCGGGTAAATCGGTTGGCTTAAACGCTATGCTGCTTAGTTTGCTCTATAAGAGTACTCCAGATATGGTTCGCTTAATCATGGTCGACCCAAAAATGCTAGAGTTGTCCGGTTATGATAGTATTCCGCATTTATTAACACCTGTTATCACCGACATGAAACGTGCCGCTAATTCGTTGCGTTGGGCTATTGGCGAAATGGATCGCCGTTATCGTTTGATGGCCTCATTAGGTGTGCGTAACTTGAATGGCTATAACGATAAAGTGAAAGCCGCCAAGAAGGTTGGTGAACCATTAAAAGACCCATTGTGGGAGCCTATTGATGGTGAATCGGCCCCTGATTTAGAGATACTACCTTTTATTGTCATCTTAATTGATGAATTCGCCGATATGATGATGGTCGTGGGTAAAAAGGTAGATGAGTTAATTGCCCGTTTAGCCCAAAAAGCCCGTGCGGCAGGTATTCATTTGATTTTAGCGACACAGCGCCCATCCGTGGATGTGATCACCGGTTTAATTAAAGCGAATGTGCCGACGCGTATTGCCTTTCAAGTATCATCACGTATCGACTCACGCACAATTTTAGATCAACAAGGTGCAGAGCAATTGCTTGGCCATGGTGATATGTTGTATATAGAAGCTGGTATGGGACAACCTGAGCGTGTGCATGGTGCTTTTGTTGCTGACGAAGAAGTGCATAAAGTCGTGAGCGATTTAAAAGCCAAAGGTAAGCCTGCTTATTTAGAAGCAGTTACCGAGGGTGGTAGTGATGTTGGTGGTGCTCGTGCCGATGTTCCAGGTTTAAACTTAGGCGATGAAAATGCCGATAATAGTCATGACGAACTATTTGACCAAGCAGTAGAGATAGTGGCAAAAACTCGAAGAGCTTCTATTTCCAATATCCAGCGCCGCTTAAAAATCGGTTACAATCGGGCCGCTCGTATTCTTGAGCAAATGGAAGAAGAGGGCATGGTGACGCCGATGGAATCGAATGGCTCGCGAGAAATTCTATTACCACCGGTTGATGAGTAAGTATTTATTAGTCGAATTATTTTATAAGAATCTTAAAAGGTGAAAACATGAAAAAGAGTTTATTAGGTTTATTATTATGTATTTGTTTAAGTTCCAGTTTCGCTAGTTCTGCTGCGGAACAACTAGTCTCTATCTTTTCACGTTTAACCACTATTCAAGGTGATTTCACACAAACAGTATACGCTCAAAAAGGGCAGGTCATTTCGGTGAGTAAAGGAACGTTTAAAATACGTCGTCCGAACCAATTTTATTGGAATGTGAATACACCGATGAAGCAGTTAACGATTGCTGATGGCAAAAATGTATGGCTATACCAACCTGATCTCGAACAGGTTACTGAAAGTTTAATGACTAAAAAAATAGGCCAAACACCTCTCGCTATTTTAAGTGGTTCTAGCGAAGCCTTATTAAATAATTTTAATGTTGTGAAAAATAGCACGAACCATTTTAGTTTAACCGCGAAAACAATTAACAGCAACTTTCATAAAATAACATTGACTATAAGCGGTGGCTCTCCACAACAAATGCAATTATTTGACAGCTTAAATCAGAAAACAGTATTAGCTTTTTCAAAGGTTGGGGTTAATCATTCGTTAAATAAAAACGCCTTTCAGTTTACAGTACCGAAAGGCGTTGATGTCATTAAAGCTTAATTTTATCTCGGAATTTTTCAGGAAAATGTCCGGGATAATCGAGATAAAAGCTTAGAGACTCGAAGCTTTACGTCACTCTAAATCTTTAATCTGTAACCAAATGACACCCCAAAGCCAAGTTGGAAAGACAAGTGCGACTAAGAATACAAGCACTAAAGAAACAACGGGTATTGAAGGCACCATACCTGAGCTAGCGGCGCGTATACTAACACCAGAAATAGACATAATAATAAATTCAACAATCATAACTGCAACGCCGACAAATAGTACCAATAAAAAAGTACGCCACCAATTATTCTTCACAAGATCAAAACTCTTTTTCAAAGCCTTAATGGGAGACATGCCATCAACCATTAGCGGAAGCCAAGCAAAAATAGTGATGAGTAAATAAACAGAAGCCAATGCAATGATGATTATCGCTATAGTTGAACCTATGACGGGAATAAAATGTAAAACCAAATAGACAATAAACACGGCGATGTAATATACGATAATAAATAAGAGCAGACTGAAAATGCTAATAATACCACGCACCAAGCCTCGTTTTAAAACAGAGCTTAAACTAGTGTTTCCTTTGTCTACTACACGCTTAATTTGCAGAATAACACAACACATAATCAACATGCTAATAAGGTTAAAGGCTAAAGAGGTCAGTACAGTTCCAGCGACACTCGATGTTGCAACAGCTCCATGAGCTTGGGTAAAGGCATTTTTAAAAATGAGGTTAGTGGTTACGATCACACAAATACCAGATAAAATAGTAAAGGGTAAGCACTTTTTGAAAGTCGTTTTAAACAAAGAAAAACTTTTTCCAAAAATTGCCCAGGGTGATTGTTTGTAGGTAGCAAGTTCAAACATTATATTTCGACTCCATGACGATTAGTAAGCTTAAGATTGTAACAAAAGTTTACAGAAGCAGCTAATCTTGTATAATAATTATGCGGCCATAAACGCACTAGAGATCAAGCCCTAATGACTGATTTATTCGATAATGATGAAAACAACAATGCCTTTGCGCCACTTGCCGCAAAAATGCGTCCACAATGCTTAGCCGATTACACGGGACAAGAACATTTAATCCATCCAGACAAGCCTCTATATAAAGCCATTCAACAAGGAAAGCTGCATTCAATGATTTTCTGGGGGCCACCTGGCACCGGTAAGACTACCTTGGCGACTATCATTGCTAATCATGCCAATGCTAAAGTAGAAAAGATATCGGCGGTGTTAAGCGGTGTAAAGGATATTCGTGCTATTGTTGAGCGGGCCGAACTTAATCGAGCACAAAATATTTCAACCGTGGTTTTCGTCGATGAAGTGCATCGCTTCAATAAATCCCAGCAAGATGCTTTTCTGCCACATGTCGAATCCGGCTTATTTACCTTCATAGGTGCTACAACAGAAAATCCATCTTTTGAAGTCAATAATGCCTTATTATCTCGTGCGCGTGTATACGTGCTCAAAACACTATCAACCGCTGATTTACGGCATATAATAGATAGTGCTCTAGAAAAAGAGTATCCTCAATTAGTCTTTACCGATCTTTTACGAGAACAACTAGCTGCTTTTGCTGATGGTGATGCACGAATGGCACTAAATTTATTAGAAATTCTCAGTGAAGTTGCCGAAGATAATACCATTAACGAAAACATCCTAGAAAGCGTGCTTGGCAATGGAATTCGTCGCTTTGATAAAGGCGGCGAAGATTTTTATAATCAAATCTCAGCGCTGCATAAATCAGTGCGTGGTTCTGACCCTGATGCTTCATTATATTGGTTTGCTAGAATGATTGATGGAGGATGTGACGCTTTATATATTGCGAGGCGGGTAGTACGAATGGCATCAGAAGATATTGGTAATGCTGACCCTAGAGGCTTAGAAATTGCGCTGAATGCCTGGCAAGTACAAGAACGTTTAGGCAGCCCAGAAGGCGAATTGGCCATTGCACAAGCAATTAGCTACTTAGCCGTAGCCCCCAAAAGTAATGCCGTTTATCTTGGTTATAAAGCAGCCCTAAAAGCAGCGCAAGAACATGGCTCATTAGATGTTCCATTACATATCCGGAATGCACCCACAAAGCTAATGCGTGAACTAGACTATGGCAAACAATACCGGTATGCTCATGATGAACCTGAAGCTTATGCTGCAGGAGAAACATATTTGCCAGAGCCGCTAGAAAAAATTCGTTTTTATAAGCCTAGCCCGCGTGGTTTGGAAAAAAAGATCCAAGAAAAATTAAAACATTTATCTGAGCTCGACAGTGTTGCCCTACAAAAAAGGAATAAACTGAAATCATGAATATTTTATTAGTCGCCATCGGTGGTGCTATTGGTGCGATGTTACGTTATGGCGTATATGTTTATTGTGGTCATTTAACGATTCTAGAACGTTTTCCATATGCAACGCTTTTTGTAAATGTACTGGGCTCCTTTATAATGGGCTTTGCTTGTTATTGGTTAATTAACCATATCACTTATGTTGCTCAATATCGTCTGTTTCTGTTAACGGGCATTTTAGGCGCATTCACCACATTTTCAGCTTTTTCATTAGATACTGTTCAGCTTATTTTGGCACATCGTTATAGCGTGGCCATTACTTATGTACTACTTTCATTTGTGTTATGTTTGGCGGCCGTTTGCTTGGGTATGTTTCTGGCACGAGCAGGTCGTCCGATTTAACTTGCACCACAAAAATGCTATTATCATTATCTTTAAACAGAATTAAAATTAACCTGAGAATATCATGCTAGACAATAAATACTTCCGTCAGAATATCGAGACTACAGGCATTGAATTACAACGCCGCGGCTTCACGCTTGATGTTGCCAAATTCAAGACACTGGAAGAAGGGCGTAAAGCATTACAAATGCGCACGCAAGAATTGCAAAATGAACGTAATACTCGCTCTAAAGCGATTGGCCAAGCAAAAGCCAAAGGTGAAGATATCCAACCATTGCTCGCTGAAGTGGGTCAAATGGGAGATGAGCTAAAAAATTTAGAAAAGCAAACAGAGCAACTATTACAAGAATTAAAAAGCTCACAGCTTGCCGTACCCAATATTTTACATGAGAGTGTACCCGCAGGACTTAAAGAAGAAGACAATATTGAAATCCGCCGTTGGGGTCAACCAACGTCCTTTTCCTTTCCGGTTAGAGATCATGTTGATTTAGGAGCCGCCTTAGGGCAAATGGACTTTAACGTCGCCGTTAAAATTACAGGCTCACGTTTTGTGGTATTAAAACGTGATTTAGCACGACTACATCGCGCCTTAATTCAGTTTTTTCTTGATGTCCAGATTGACGAACATGGTCATGAAGAAGTTTTGGTACCGTTTTTGGTCAATAAAGAAAGCCTATACGCAACCGGTCAATTACCTAAATTTGCAGAGGATCAATTTAACATTGCAGGTGAATGGGAGTTTTCATTAATTCCTACCGCAGAAGTACCCGTCACCAATTTAGTGCGTGATGAAATTATTGATGCTAAAGATTTACCTTTAAAATACGTAGCTCATACCCCATGTTTTCGTAGTGAAGCTGGTTCCTATGGTAAAGATACACGTGGCTTAATTCGTCAGCATCAATTTGAGAAAGTCGAAATGGTGCACATAGTTAAGCCAGAAGATTCTTATCAGCACTTAGAAGAGCTTGTACAAAATGCAGAAAATATTTTACAAAAATTAAAATTACCATATCGTGTTATTACGTTATGTGGTGGTGACACAGGTTTTTCTGCTGCAAAAACAGTAGATATTGAAGTTTGGGTACCGAGCCAAGAAACCTATCGTGAAATTTCATCTTGTAGTAATTTTGAAGATTTTCAAGCTCGTCGTATGCAGGCTCGTTGGCGTAATCCTGAAACAGGTAAACCTGAGCTGATGCACACTTTAAATGGCTCTGGTTTACCTGCTGGCAGAACATTAGTTGCCGTGATTGAAAACTACCAAGATGAGCAAGGTAATATCCACATTCCTGAAATATTATGGCTTTATATGAAAGGGCAGACCATTATTAAATCTAAAAATGAAGACAAATAACTATCTTCATTCTTCTTCACTTCGAGGATCTAGCTCAGCAACGATTGGGGTTGTCTGAGGCACAGTGATATAATCTTGTTGATCTTCTAAAGAGACTTGTGGTGTGGTTGTTTTACGCCATAGTAAAAACCAGCCTAAAATAAGGCTAAGTACGATGAAATAGAAAATCAACCCATTTGCACCTAGCCAAGGTCTCATAAAAACAGCTGCGAAAACAGGCCCAAGAGTTGCTCCTACACTATAAATCAATAGCAATCCTTGTGTACCTGCGACAAGATCTTCAGGCTCTAGCTGATCACAAGCGTGACTGATACTAAGAGGGTAAAGTGTAAATGTCATGCCTCCAAGAAGTAGTAACGCTATTAATTCTAGAGTATAAGAATCCATTTTAATGGCCATAATCAACATAAGGCTCATTATTGTGACTAGTGAACAAACAAAAATCATCATTAAGCGTCTATCGAATTTATCTGATAATCGACCAATGGGATATTGAAGAAGCATCCCACCTAAAATCAAAATAGCCATCATGCTCGCTATTTGGCTAAGAGCGATACCTGATTTGCCTAAATAAAGTGGCATTAATCCATAAACAGCACTCAACAAAAGACCCGAAATAAAGGAAGCAATAACACCAGTAGGTGATACCTTATATAAATTTTTGAGCTTTAAGGTAGAAGGTTCACTAATCTCAGGTGTTACAGCTTTTGTCATAGTTAATGGTACTATCGATAAAGCGGCTAGCATACTAACGATACAAAAAGGGATAATGCTAGTTTTACCACCAATATTAAGCAGAAATTGACTTGCTGCTTGAGCTCCATAAAGTGCTATCATATAGAAACTTAATATTTGTCCTCGAGTTTTCAGTGTGCCTTTTGCAAGCAACCAGCTTTCAATTACTACAAACAATGCAGCAGTACAGATACCACCAAAAAAGCGTAATACTATCCAAAACCAGGCATTACTCCAAAAGCCATGTAACATACAAATCACAGACAACAGAGAGGCAAAAGCTGCGAAAGCACGTATGTGACCTACGCGAATAATAAAGCCTTCAACTTTAAATGAGCCAACAACAAGTCCGGCATAATAAGCAGTTGTTAAGCCACCAATCAACAATGTTGATGCATGTTCCCAATGTAATCTCAAAGGTAACAACGTCATCAAAAGTCCGTTGCCTAAAATCAGTATAAACAGGCTTAGCAAGGCTGTTTTGGTTTGTTTTAATATGTCGAGCATGGCGTTTTCCTCTTGAGATATGACATATATTGAATCGCGCGAATTGTAGCCCCAAGCAAGAAAAAGTCAAAGAAATATTTAGTTAATTTAGCAAATATTTTGGTTTGATTTTTTCTTGCTTGGGAGTAGTATACGCCGCGATTACTGGTTAAGAACATATACTTATTATTCTGGAGGTTATTATGGGTAAGAAAGCTGGTTGTGACAATGATGGAATAAGTGATGATAATATTCTGGGTGATGGTGATATATTAGATGAAATTAACGATGAAATGGAGGATACTACTGAAGACAAACGCTCGAAGAGTCTTCGACAACACTTAGCTCGTCAAAAAATAGAAGAACAGCTTGAAGAAAGGCAACTAAACTACTTATTAAATCTTGATTACTATGACTTTGATGATGGAGATGAAGAATGAAGAAAATTTCGATTGGTTGGGAAGAATGGTTAACTTTACCAAAATTAAAACTACCGCTTATTAAAGTAAAGATTGATACGGGTGCAAAAATTTCAGCGTTACATGCCACACATATAACGCCTGTTATGCGAAATAAAATACCACATGTGAAATTTACGACACATCCATTTATTAATGATTTAAGTATTGAGCGAACCGTTTGTCTGCCGATATATGATGAAAGAAAAATCACGAGCTCAAATGGTAAAAAAGAATCGCGATATATTATTAAGACAGAGCTTAAAGTTGGGCATCAATACTTTAACATTGAGATTAGCTTAACAAACCGAGCTTTAATGCGATTCCCTATGTTACTAGGGCGAGAGGCGATTAAGCAATTTGCCGTAGTCGACCCATCAAAATCTTATTGTTTAGGAAAAAAAACGCCTCTCTTTGCAAAAGGACTGTATGAAAATGAAATATAAAAAGGCCCACTGACATGTTTGTAAAATCACTTAATAATCAATTTTATGGAAACTTGCTTGATACTGCGATTGTGTTTGTCATTATTAGCCTAATCTATTTTTTATTCCGTATTTTTTTATTCCGTATTTTTTTATTGCGCAGACTGTCAGAAGATAAAATGAAGAAAAAAGTATCGGCTCGGCTAAATTATGTTTTTATCTTATTCTTTCTTATGTTTATAGCCAAAATATGGATTGAAGGTTTCACACATTTTTTCTATGCATTAAGCTTAGTATCAGCGGGTCTTGTTGTTACGAACAAGGAAACAATAATGAACTTTGTTGGCTGGATAGTCATTACCTGGCGAGGGTTGTTCGCAGAAGGTGATTATATTAAGCTTGGTGACAATTCTGGTTTTGTCTATGAGCTTGGTGTTCTTTACTTTAAAGTACTTCAATCAAGTGAAAATTTCACCAAGAATATCTCAGGAAAAATGATAAAAATCCCAAATGGATTAATCATTACGACACCATTGATTAACTTTTCACTAAATAGCAACTTGGTTGAAACAACACAAACGTGGATATTCACTCCTGAAAGTGATATGAAATTTGCACTCGATTTTTTGCAAAAGCAAACTGAAAAAGTACTTCTTGAATATTATGAAAACAATAAGCAATACTCGTTGAGACATGTCAAACCAATAATTGCAAAAAGAATTAATTTAGATGTTAATATTAAAGTGGCTATTCAACTTGAAAAACCAGCAGGGTTAAAGCTAACTATTTGCTACTATTGCTTTCCTCAAGATAAAGATATTCTCGATAAGACTCTACTATTGTCACTGTATACCGCACTGCAACAACAAAATGTGATTAAAATCGCATATATGAATTAACAAGGAAGGTCTACCGATGGAAACAAAACATAAAGATACAAATATTACACTGACTACCCTTAGTAAGGATGGCATGACGGATCTTATTTTAGATGAGTTATCACAATTGCAAGAATTTGGTGAAAAAAAGTGAATTAACGTGATTGGATTGACGAATAATGTACGGATAACTGAACTACTTCAGCACTACAATATACATCCATTAGTCATAGAAGATATCTTAAATACAGAGCAGCGTCCAAAAATTGATTACTTTGATGATTACTCATTTATAGTGGTTAAAATCCAACTAAATAAACGAAACTTTGTACAATTTAGCTTTATCTTACTAGATAAAATCATTATTAGCTTACAAGATACAGATAGCAATTTCTTTACTTTAGTGGAAAAAATATTAGCAACAAAAGGTACAAAAGCACGACAAAGAAGTGTAGATTATCTTCTATTAGATAGCTTGGTTGACAATCAGTTTACGGTCGTTGAATCTGTTGAAAACAAAGTGGATGATTTAGAAGAGCGCTTTCTCAAAGATCAACAATCACTCTCATTACCTGACATTTAAAAATTAAAACGTAAAGTTATGTTTTTACGAAAAAAGCTCTCACCATTACGTGATTGTTTCGCTTCAATATTAAAAAGTGACTCGGATTTTTTTGAACAGAAAAACCTTATTTATTTTCGTGATGTTTATGACCATACTCTAAAATTAAATGAATCATTAGATGGTCAAAGAGAAATGCTAGTGACTCTACTAGAAATATATCTTTCCAGTGTGAATAATAAGATGAATGAAACTATGAAAGTTTTAACTATGTTTGCTGCCATTTTTATTCCTTTAAGTTTTATTGCCAGTTTATATGGAATGAACTTTATAAATATGCCAGAACTAAAGTGGCACTACGGTTATTATGTTACACTAGCCGGTATGGCCACAATAGGGCTCGGGCTGTTGTTCTGGTTTAAGAAAAAAAAATGGTTCTAAGAACTTAGTTTAAAACTATCGTATCAACTTGTGAGACTTCTATGAAAATTGCTATTTTATCCAGAAATGAAAATCTATATTCAACTCGTCGCTTAAAAAAAGCCGGCGAAGCAATGGGCCATGATGTTGATATTATCGACACGCTGCATTGTTATATGGATATTACGAGTAACAAACCTATTTTACGATATAATGGTGAAGCACTACCACACTACGATGCGGTTATTCCACGTATTGGTGCCTCAATAACATTCTACGGTGCCGGAGTTGTGCGCCAATTTGAAATGATGGGTACTTTTTGCGTGAATGAATCTGTGGCCATAACACGCTCGCGCGATAAACTTCGTTCACTGCAATTATTATCACGCAAAGGTGTGGGCCTTCCCCGTACTGGATTTGCAAATAAGCCCGAAGATATTAAAGATTTAATTAAAAACGTGGGCGGCGCACCGGTTGTCATTAAGTTGCTAGAAGGTACTCAAGGCATTGGTGTGGTTTTAGCTGAAAGTAGTAAAGGAGCTGAAAGTATTATTGAAGCCTTCATGGGGATTAAAGTTAACATCCTCGTTCAAGAATTTATTAAAGAAGCCGCTGGCGCGGACATTCGTTGCTTTGTTGTAGGACAGAAAGTGGTAGCAGCGATGAAACGACAAGCTGCAGAAGGAGAATTTCGCTCTAATTTACACCGTGGGGGCACAGCAACGCTTATAAAATTAAGCAAAGCCGAAAGAGAAACTGCTTTGAATGCTGCTCGCATAATGGGTTTAGGGGTTTGTGGTGTCGATATTTTACAGGCTGAATCAGGGCCTGTTGTTATGGAAGTTAACTCATCTCCAGGACTTGAGGGTATTGAATCGGCAACTAACAAAGATGTTGCCACTATGATTTTTGAATATATTGAAAAGAATGCTAAGCCTCATAATACAAAGACACATGGGAAGGGTTAATGATAAAAACTTTATTTATTAATAAACAAGAAATATTACCAGGCACCATCACAAGAATTGAACTACCGGTTGCTAAACTATATGTTAATGTCGATATTTCAATGCCGGTTCACGTTATTCGTGGACTTAAAGACGGGCCTACAGTTTTTATCAGCGCCGCGGTACATGGTAATGAGATCAATGGTATTGAAATAATACGTAGATTTATTCAACTCAAAACTTTAAAAATAACGCATGGTACCGTTATCTTGGTGCCAATGGTAAATGTTTATGGTGTACTGAATCAAAGTCGCTATATGCCTGATCGTCGAGATCTAAATCGAGTATTTCCAGGCTCCAGTAAAGGTTCATTGGCGGGAAGACTCGCTAACATTTTTTTGAATGAAATAGTTAGTCAATGTGATTACGGTATCGACCTGCATACAGCTGCGATACATCGCTCTAATTTACCCCAAATTCGAGCAGATTTAAATGATGAAGAAGCACAAAAAATGGCAGAGGCTTTTGGCGTTCCTGTTTTACTTAATGCAGCCGTTCTTGATGGTTCTTTACGTAAAGCTGCTGTCGATGTTAAAACAAAAGTTTTACTTTATGAGGCGGGTGAAGCATTACGCTTCGATGAAGGATGCATAAAAGCCGGTTTAACTGGCGTTATTAACGTTCTATCTTACCTGGGCATGACGCGCCGTCGTATGCGCAAGCGAGCCGTTAAACCTTTTGTTGCTTTTAGCAGTTCATGGCTACGTGCCGGCTCAAGCGGTATTGTGCATGACTTGAAGAACTTAGGTGAAAAAGTATCTAAAGGTGATGTCGTGGCTGAAATAGGCGATTCTTTCGGCGAAATTTCAGATAAAGTTTGTGCAAAGTCTGATGGTATTATTATAGGCAAGCAAAACATTCCATTGGTACAAGAAGGTGATGCGATGTTCCATATTGCCTATTACAAGAATGATGAAGAAGATGAGGTCGCCGACCATATTGGGCTAGATGATATATTATTACCTTTAGACTAAGTAACAATATTCTAATGTCCCATTATTTTGTATGGTGAATATCCGTTTGAATACCACTATAGCGTCTGATCCAAGGCTTTAGTTTTTGTACGGGCTTCGGTAATTTTCCCACAGCGGTTACGGCATTAGCACGCGTGGCATAATCACCATAAACAACCACGTAAATAGACTCACCCTTTACTGCACGACGATATATTTTTGCTTTACCACCTAGACATAGCGTTTAATGAAGCTTTTAGCGTAATGTAACTGGCTGGCATCAAGTAACTGTACAGCATAGCGACTACTGCGTGTTTTCAATAAACTTTGTTCATTTGATGTGTAATGATGGCGATTATGAGCCACGAGAGGAATAGATTTCACTGCTCGGGCTTGATGCGGAATGGGTAAGGCTGACTTTACCGTGCTTACATCACTATTCATGTCGTTCACAGGTAATTTGGCTTCTTGAGTAACCGTTGTTTTTGCTGCCTTTGCCATAATATTTTGTTCTTGGCCAAGGATCATCTGTAAAGCTTTAATCGCATTCTCATCACCTGCCACAGCTGCTTTGCGGATCCAGTTTTGGCCTAATACATGATTCATTTGTGTGCCTTTACCGTAATAATACATATAACCTAGAGCATACTGCGCTTCAGGATTGCCTTTTTCAGCGGGCACTAGAATTTGCTGATAGGCTGTTTCATAATTTTCTTGTCGAAAATTATTCTTAGCTTGCGCGAAAGAAGCTGAAGTATTATCTGAAGCACAACTACTTAATAGTAAGATAGCTGAAAGGGCTAGTAAAAGTGGTAATGTTTTCATACAGATAAGTTCCTTTAAATATGATGCCAATTGTACCTTCGATTAAGGTGAAGCGCTACTCTTTGCCGCTTCTCCTTATTTTTACAATTAATGCAAAAAAGACTTGATCATACCTATTTTATACCCTATACTTCTTTTCTAGGTACAAACGAGGTACAAATTAAATGCTAACGGAAAGCCAACATAAAACTTTACAGATTATAAGGGACTATATAATTGCAAATGGATTTGCACCCACAATTTCTGAAATTCTGCAGGAGATGAAAATCAAATCCCGTAGTCTTATCCAACGAAATTTGCGCGCTCTTGAGACTGCAGGTTTCATTACATTATTACCCAACAAACGGAGGAATATCGAACTTCTTGAAGAGGAAGAGGCTGGCTTGCCACTTGTGGGCCGTATAGCGGCAGGCCAACCCATAGAAGCGATATCACATCCGGAGATTATCAATATCCCAAAATTATTTTTAGGGCCGGATCGCTATCTATTGGAAGTGAAAGGTGACTCCATGATTGGAGACAGTATTTGTGATGGTGACTTAGTTGTTTGTGAATACAGCAATATCGCCAGAGAAGGTGATATTGCTGTGGCTTTAATCGACAATGAAGCGGCAACCTTAAAGCGAGTTCATCACAATAAAACAGCTGGAACAGTTAGTTTAATTCCATCTAACCCAGCACTATTACCTATGGAATATCAGGCATCTAGAGTGACAATTCAAGGTCTTTATTTAGGTTTATTACGGATCGGACGCTTACACTAATCCGTTTCATTACAAGAGGGCAATACCATGACAATGATTACATTAAACAGTTCCGATATGATGACATCGATTCTTTCAAATAAGACACAAAAACACCCAATGGCCATACGCCAATTACGTTTTTTGTTACGCTTAAAGCATTCTTCCCGACATATGAATTAAGCTGACGTGAAACCCAACTTTTGTTGCTCTTATTTTCGCTTTTAAGACTAACAAAACACCAGTGCTCCCACAATAATAATAAGTAACTTCCTGATTACTCGCCCCACTTAAGGGGCTTTTTTTAAGTTTTGAAATGTTAAAATTTTTGTAAAAACTTAACAATCTTCTTCATTTTTGCGGAAGTAATCAGCGGCAGAAAGTACTTCCCTGCAACTCGTTTGCTCACTTCACTTAATGTAGGGTAGGGTAGGGAATAATAATATCCGCCATATGCTTCATGTTCATTTTGTTATTAATCGCTAGCACCCAAGGAGTAATCAACTCACCAGCTTCTGGACCAACAATGGTAGCCCCCAGTATAAGTCCTTTTTTACAAACAAGACCCTTAATGAAACCTTCTGTATCGAGCTCGGTAACAGCCCGGTCATTTTCATTAAAAGGCCATGTAACAACGTGATAATTCACTTTTTATTGCTTAACCATATCTTCGTTTAAACCAACATGGGCGAGTTCAGGTGTTGTATAAGTCACCCAGGGCATGGCTTTGTAACTTACCTTCGCAGGCAAATGAAATAGGGCATTCCGAATCACAATTCCAGCGTGATAACCTGCCGCATGTGTGAATTGAAAACTACCGGCTGCATCACCGATGGCAAAAACTTTTTTATTACTACTTCGCAGTCTAGCATCCACATTAATACCGCGTGGGTGATAGCTAATGTTAGCTTTCTCAAGCTGTAAGTCTTCCAAGTTAGGTTTTCGGCCAGCCGCAATTAATAAGTGTGACCCTTCAATAACCTGTTTAGTACCTTTATTATCAATAGTCACTTGGATCTTCTTGTTTTCAACCGCACAGTTTTCAACTTTAATACCTTCGAATAAGTTTAAGCCCTGAGTTAAAAAGTTCTCTTTAACCACTTTTACCGCATCTTGATCATCTTTCGGCATGATTGAAAAGCCTTCTAATAAAGTGACTTTGGTCCCTAATAGTAAATGTGCTTGTGCTAATTCACAGCCAATAGGCCCGCCACCGATAATGACTAGATGCTCTGGTTGTTCGCTCAAATCGAAAATATTTTCATTGGTATAAAACGGTGTGTCTTCTAAGCCTGGGATAGGCGGAATGGCCGCAGATGAGCCAGTTGAGATAACAAAACGTCTTGCTTGGATTTGTTGCTCACCAACTTGCACCGTTTTAGGGTCGATAAAATAGCCTTCGCCTTGGATGACGTTCACACCTAATTTAGTGAAACGTTCTACAGAATCATTTGGGGCAATCGTGGCAATGACCTTTTTAATATGAGAGGCTATTTTGGCATAATCAACATTAGGTGACGTATTTTCTATACCGAATGCATCGGCCGTGCGAAAAGCATTCGCCTTACGAGCGGCAGCAATAATCGCTTTTGACGGTACACAACCATAATTTAAACAATCACCACCCATTTTACCGCTTTCAATTAACACCACGCTGGCGCCCATTTGCACAGCACCGGCAGCCACACTTAATCCACCTGAGCCGGCACCAATAATACATAAATCTATTTTAATATTTTGCATCTAAATCTCCTTTATTGTCATGCTGACGATAGAATTGCCACACTCGATAGGCGGCGGTATATAACACTAAAATAACAAGTAAAATAGCGAAAATATTAAATAAGCTGGGAAATAATATCATTAAAATAAAAAACACAAAGGCCTCGGCTCGTTCAATTAAGCCCGGGATATAATAAAAACTTTTCTCACCGGTTGTTTCGGTAAAAATCCCCACAACTAAAAAAGACGTAATACAAATCATGAATGCCCCTAAGAGGAAAATACAGGACGTTGCACGCGAATGGGGTGCAAGACTATAAAGACCAAGCACAATAAAAAATTCAACAAATCTATCGGCAACAATATCCAATACGCTACCTTGTGCGCTAGAAGTCTTTGTTAACCGAGCCACAGTGCCATCGAGCGTATCGCTATAACCTGATAGCAATAAAAAAATAATCGCGATAAAAGGTGCGTTAAAATAAAGACATACCGCACTAATCCCGCCAAAAACTACCGCTGCCATGGTGATTCTGTTTGGTGTGAAGCCTGCAAACTTTATTAATCCTTTAGCGACAGGGTCAACTAAAGCTTTTTGGTACCAACGTCTTGTATATCGTTCAAGCATGTTTACGCGCTTTAATTTTTTTATAAATCATAGGCACCAACGACAAAATGGCTAAGCCTAGTAAGGGTAGTAAAATCGCAGGCGTAAAGATAACGCCCAAATTTGGTGTTTCACCAGCGTCGAGTATTGTGCCTAAACCGGCTCCAACAGAAGCATAGACTAACGTACCAGGAATAATGCCGAAGAAAGTGGTTAGGGCAAAAATACGTAAACGAACATTGAGTAAACCTGCAGCAATATTAATGACCCAAAAAGGAAATATCGGCACCAATCGCAAAATTAAAAGATAACTCAGTGCGTCATGCTCAAAACCTTTTTTCAACTTAGTGAGCCATTTACCGGCTTTGGCTGCGAGGACCTGGCCTAAAGAGGTTTTAACCGCTAAGAATATGAGACAGGCACCGATGGTCGCACCAACCACAATAAATAAAGTACCCCAAACAATACCAAAAAGAAAACCACCGGTAAGCGTTAAAATTATAGCGCCTGGTAAAGACAATGCGGTGGAAACCACATAAAGGAGAATAAAGCCAAATACCAGTAAAAAGAAGTGTTGTTCCTGCCAAGCAAGCAAGATTGCTCGATGATTTTGCAATTCAGTAAATGTAAAAAAACGGTATAAACTAAAATAGAAAAAACAAAAAATACCAGCCAGCAATATCAGTAATGGCAACCAACGTAATAGCTTAGACATGTGGCTCTCTTATGTAATAAAGACGTTATGCACTATATCAAATAGCTCTATATCACGATATGACTTTGGCTTTAGTAAGCAATTAAGGTTCAATTAAGGTTGAGATGGTAAAATTATGACCATAATAATAAAGATCCGTAACATATGTCAAAAAACGCAAGAAAATATACGGCAGAATATAAAGCTGAAGCACTGAAGCTAGCGCTAAGCTCAAGCTCGGTTTGAGGAGCAGCAAAAGATTTAGGGATGCCAGCAGCAACACTGCATACCTGGGTAACACA
>JAWUYR010000064.1:0-21713 GCA_034110705.1 Gammaproteobacteria bacterium
TAATCAGAAGCAGCCTCCTCCTCCACGCATTAAAAGATTACGACAGAGCTTAATTCACGATTTTTTTGGACCTGAGGCCAATCGTAGACGGAGACTCGCAGCCAAGAAAGTATATCAAAAGCGCTATTCTAATGCACGTAAATTTAAACGAGATTTTCATCTGCACAATAAATATAATCAAATGCTAGGGAGCGTTAATTATCTATGCTACTGTCGGAACGATTATTTATTTTATGTTGTTGACCCTAGAACAAACATGACTATTGCAGAACTTCAAATAGATTCAGATCATTGGATGGAGCATGTTCATGTTGATAGTGAATATCAAAAACGGGGTATTGCCTCTAAGATGATCTTCTATGCGAACCAATTTTGCTTACAAGAAGGAACACAAGAACACGGTATCGCAATCTGTGTAGGCGTAGTCTTTAACACACGTTATCGTTTAACAAACGAAGGAGCTGCATTAGTCAACTCCTGTCTTCGTAAGGGTGTATTAAAAAATGAACAAGTATTCTACGAAACACCTCCTAGCCCTGGCTATTAATTTTACGTTATAACGAGCCAGTTATTTTAAAATAAAATCTATAATTAAAAGAGTAATGGCTATATTGATAGTATCAATATTCATAGTAGTGACGATGCTTTCTTGAAATTACCACGTTGTTCAACCTTGCCGGTATTTTCTAAGCGTTTAGAAATTGCAGGATTGTTTCGTTTTTACTAGTTTGGTGGTTGCATACTAAACTCATAGATATTAGCTTGATTTAATAAACACACATAAACTCAATCTTCTAACTCACGCCCTTCAGTGATCAACACATTACAGCAAACTTGATTAATGATATTGTGTGTCGTTGAACCTAATAAATGTTCCATAACAGCATGATGTCCATGTCGCCCCATCACGACGAGATCAATATTAAGGGAGTCAACCAATTCTGCAATCCCCTCCCTTGCACGCTTAATTTCAACAATCGTTTCTACACCACTCAATTGATGGGAAGACAGTAATTCTTTTACTTTTTGTTTTCCAGCCGTTAGCTGCTCTTCTTCTAATGCTTGGCAACCTGCTCCATACCCATATCCATAGCTCGTCATAATAATTGGTTCAATATAATGTACTATGGTCAGCTTGGCTTTAAAAGCATCAGTCAAATAAATAGCTTGCTCTAAGGCTTCTTTACTAGAAGGGGAAAAATCAGTAGCGCAAAGAATATTCTCATATATTTTCATAACAGACTCCTTAAGTAAGTAGTGCTTAGTTTACACAATGCACGAAGATCCTCAATTGATCTAGATCAATTGTCCTCTAAAAATTGATTTAGATCAACATGCTTAAAAATGAGAAGTCTATAATTACCCAAACAAAAGCGAGAGGCGAGAAAAAATGAACTCAAAATCAAGAATATTTTCTAATATAAACGGCTTAGCATTAGTCATTATGCTTATAGTTGTATTAAGTACCTGTTCAACAAAAATGTCTCAAGGCTCACCTTATGAACACTGTATATCAACTGATACCGCACAAATTAAACTAATTTTTGGCCAAAAAAGTATTAAACAACCCTATATAATTATTGGACGTCTTTATAGTACTGAAGATAATGGCTATTCATTAATGGGGTATCATTACTTTTCCAAAGAAAAATTCATTGATGCGGTCAAAACAAAAGCATCGCAGTTTGGTGGTGAAGCGATAATAGTAGAAAAAACAAAAAATCAGCAAAGTGTTTTTGATATCATTCGATTTGAGACGGCCTTAAAAGAGAACAAATCTTGTTATCCAGATAACTAATGGGGGCTTTTTTGCAAAAGACAGAGCCTGAATAATATGAACTGAATTTAATGTTACAGTTAATTATGATTGCTCTCATTATAGTCCTTATGGCTCACAATGATCAGTATCGTGAGTATATACTTCTAGTTAAGCTTAATAACATTAAACCGTTTTTTTAAGCGTAATGCAATATTCACTAATAAAATTAGTACAGGGACTTCAACTAAAGGCCCTACAACCCCAGCAAATGCCTCTGGTGAAGTTAGCCCGAAGACACCAATGCTAACGGCAATAGCGAGCTCGAAATTGTTACCGGTAGCTGTGAAAGCTAGCGTGGCTGAGCGTGGATAGTCAGCACCTAATTTTTTACTAATAAAGAAACTTACTATAAACATTACTCCAAAATAAATGATTAAAGGGACCGCTATTCTCAGAACATCAAATTGAATAGTAAAAATAGTCGTCGCTTTTAAACTAAACATAATGACAATTGTAAACAATAAAGCAATTAGGGTTAAATTTCCAATGCGACTACAAAACTCGGTTTCATACCAGTAAGTTCCTTTTAATTTCACTAGAATATAACGCGTTAAAAATCCAGCCAGAAATGAAAGACCTAAGTAAACAAAAACACTTTCAGCAATTTCCGACATTTTGGATATTCACCTGAAAAGCTTGCATTCCTAATTTCTGAGGCAACCAAAATATAAAGAGCCAAGCATATAAACTAAAAAATAAAATTTGAAATATACTATTGAATGCCACAAGCCCAGCACAATACTCGCGATTACCTCCGGCTAGATCATTCCACACAAGAACCATTGCAATGCAACGCGCAATACCAATTAAAATAACCCCCACCATATAATGAGGATGATTGTGTAAAAATATCACGGCAAGAAAAAACATTAAACAAGGCCCGATCACCCAGTTAAGCAACAAAGAGATCCAGAGAATTTTTACATCTTTAAATATTTTGGGTAAAAGTCTATAATTTACTTTTGCCAATGGCGGATACATCATAAGGATTAAGTCCACAGCGATGGGAATGTTCGTTGTTCCGGTACTGAGCGAACTAATGAGATTTGAGCTTTCTGGAACATACCTTCCTAATAACAAACCTACAAACATCGCTACAAAGATCCACAATGTCAAATAACGTTCAATAAAAGCCAATTTTTTCATACTTTCCTCTTTTGATTATTAGCAGAGTGTGACTTTTTTAATATTGGCCACTTTCTCTTTGATTTCAGTTTTTTGTGTTTTTGAAAGCAAAATTTTAATAATGGGAATAAGTTTCTTTCCAACATTGCTTAAATAATAAAACTTCCACTTCCCTTCTTTTTCAAAACAAAGCAGATCACTTTGAACTAATTCTTTAAGATGACGTGATAAATTGGAGGATGATAGAGTGAATCCAGCTTCTATGTCACAAAGACATAATTTTGAAGAAAGAGAGATTATAATAAATATCTCTAGACGTGTTTTATCACCTAATGCTTTAAATAAATTTTCTAACATATCAGATCCTTTAAAGGTTAGTTTCTCTGGGTTTATAATTATTATGTAAAAACCCCTCTGGGTGAAAAATCTTTACCTTAGCTCCAAAAATTTCTATTGTTATAAAAGCTATTTTTGCAAGTAAATGAATATATGAACGCTTTCTAAGCAAACGTAAGGCTTTTAGAGTATTGATTTTCACAGGGCCATACAATATCATGCTTGCGCAAGTTTACAAGTATTATTCCAGTCTGACTTAAAGAAGGTTGTATTGATAATCATACTGATATGAATTCTCTGCAAAAAACGGTATTGTGTGCGGCCTAATCTAAGGGGGAAAATCTTGTCATGTGACACCATCAAGACTTAAGCTTCTTCTCTAAAGCCGAAACTAAACCTACCAGTTTGGCTCTTCTTAAATTTCATCCAATAATTGTTACATAATTTATAAGATTATACAGACGGCATCTAACACACAACTGACCAGTTAGTATCTAACCTCTGTTAAATAAGGTTATTCCACTGCAAAGCAGCCCATCGCGCATAACTTTTTTACCGGACCAAAAGAACGGCGGTGGATCACAGTGACACCATGCGCTTGTAATGCTGCGATGTGGAATTTAGTGGGGTAGCCTGAGTGACGGTTGAAGCCATATTCTGGATAGTGTTCGTGAAAATCACACATTTCTTGATCACGGCTGACTTTGGCTATGATTGAGGCGGCGCTGATCTCAGGTACGGTTAAGTCGCCTTTAATCACCGCTTCTGTGTGGCACGCGATATCGGGGCAAAATTTGCCATCGATCTTGGCGTGGGTTGCTTTGATGGGTAATGCTTCATAGGCCCGCTTCATCGAGAGTAAGGTAGCGTGGTGGATATTGAGTTCATCAATCTCTTCAGGCTCGGCTCGGCCTAATGCCCACGCTAGAGCTTTGGCTTTGATTTCAATAGCTAAGGCTTCACGTTTGCTCGCTGAGAGTTTTTTAGAATCGGTTAGGCCTTCGATTGGATTATTGGGGTCTAGAATAACCGCTGCGGTTACAACGGGGCCCGCTAGAGGGCCGCGCCCTACTTCATCAATACCCGCTAAAATTATCTGTTTTGTCATGTTGTGATGATACTCAATTTTGTTAGGTTTTTCTAATAAAGTCATGTGATTTTTCGTAACTTTTCGGCATTGTTTATGATTAAGGCTTTGATTGATTTAATGATGGGATGCGTATTCGGTAGGTGTTCTGCTTTAGCCGTAATTTCATCCAACATAAGATCAAGCTGTTTTTCAATCGCTTTCTTGCTTATGCTTACTTCTTCTGCCAATTTGATGAAGTTATTACGGTAAATATCTCGAGCTTTTTAAATGCCGCCAATTTTCATCGCTTGTTTATCCGATAAGTTAGGATATACCGCAGTGCTTAACAAATCATATGCGGGTGTTAGCCTGACTTGATTGTTGTCGTACAAAAATGAGAAGTTTTTTCCGTGGGCATCATTGTTGCCAATCACAAAGTTAAAAACAATTAACTTTAATAGTTGCAGCACTTCTTTTGCTGGTGTTGTTGCATGCTGTTTAATTAAGTCAAAACAATTTTTTAAACTTGGGCCACCTTCATTTTGATACTTAAATTGTGGGGGAACAGCTAATGCTTGGCAAAAATCTTCTTGATGCAACCGGGTAATATTATCAACGTCGATATCTCTATCATAACGCTTAACGGCTAAATATTTCTTGTCTTCTGCCAAGGCTGGTTCGGCTTCTACTGTGTCTATACCGACTGCATTTGCTAATAATAGACAAAAAGCTTCATTCTCGACAATACCAGGAAAACCTTTTATTGCTGGTTTTAAGATATGGGTACTCGGGCTGTTTTGTAGTGGCAAAAATAATTGCTCGCCAACGATTTTTATCGCGATTTTGCTTTGTGCACCTGCTAGTGATAATCGTACATCATGCTGTCCTGCTAAGATTGGTCTTGCTGGTAACTCGCTAAAGATTTCGGCTAATTGTTGTTCATCGAGCGATAAATATTGATTGTTCTGCTTTTCAGCATTTTCATTTTCTTGCAGGGAAATTGCACCGACACATTCACCGGCCAGTGCCTCTAAAAAAGCGAAATCGTTTTCTTGACTGAACCCTAATTTTTTAGCGATTAATAAACGACTATTACCTTCTGGTAATAATCCGGCAAAAAAAGCTTGGCAGCTTTGATTATGATAAACTTGATCCGTTAATGGCATGGCGCATGAAAGCGCTAAACCTTGTTCCGCAATATAGTCCGCATCATAAACAAACTGCAGTTGGCCATTTGATGCTTGCTCTAAAATACCTGCTCTTTTCTCTTTAAGATAAACCTGTAGCTTTTTCATTTATCCTCCTCGCGCTGACAATGAGATATCTAGGCCTAAAGAATTTAATACGAGAATAACTTTACCCCAATGACACGTCGCTTTTCCGCGTTCAAATTCACTGATAAAACGAGTGCCGACGCCAGTGACTAATGATAGCTCTGCTTGTGTTAGTTTATTCTTCTTTCGTACTTCTTTTGCCATCTCACCGATTTCTTTGATATTCATACAAGCCTCTATTTATTCCCGAACGGTATTATTATAGAAGATCTCAGCTTAATTGCAACATTTATTCCCGAACGGGACTATTTACGAGTGATTACGATGTTAGTTGAGGAATAGTCCCGATCGGGATTGAAACTTTAAAATCAATACACCGCAGATTATGGCTAGTGCCCTATTTCTGACTTTGTTATGATGCTTATCCAAGGCAATGCAACATGACAAAAAAGTGGTCTCCATGGCGTGCTTATGCTGCTATATTATTGTTTAATCTAAATTCATGAGGTCAAGTATGAAACGTTTAAAACGACTTAACTCCTTTCCCGCCAATATTGAATATGTCAAAATGGCTTCTCCTGTCGGTGAGCTTACCATTATAGCTTCAGATAAAGCGCTATATAGCATTTTATGGGAAAAAGAATGTGATAGTGAGTATGGTCAAAGAGCCTTATCTCTATTTAAAATGAATAAAAATCATCACCTTCTTTTACAAATACAAAAGCAATTAAAAGAATATTTTTTAGGTCATCGTAAATTATTTGATTTACCCCTGGCATTTACCGGCACAGATTTTCAAAACAAAGCCTGGCAACAATTGTGTAAAATTCCTTATGGAAAAACAATTTCATATGGCGAGCAAGCAGAAAAAATGGGTGACAAAAATAAAGCCAGAGCCGTTGGCATGGCTAATGGCATGAATCCTATTTCAATTGTCGTACCTTGCCACAGGGTAATTGGTAGCAATGGCCAATTAACGGGTTTTGGTGGCGGGCTTGAGAGCAAGGCTCTGTTATTACGTCTGGAAGATAATCACTAGAACCATTAATATCTATCCCCTCTTTAATCTATGGTGATAGCTTGTTTTCTGGTAAAATTAAGATTGTAATTTTGGGCATCTCCTTGTTTTATAAGCAAAAATATGCGACCATTATATTATGAAAAAAAGCAGATGTGCCGTAATAGGCGTAGGTTATTTAGGGAAGTTTCACGCTCAGAAATATGCTGAGCTGGCTGAGGTTGAATTGGTAGCGGTTGTGGATAATAATTTGGCGCAAGCTGAAGAGGTTGCTAAATCGTTAAATTGCCAAGCGTTCACTGACTACCGTGAGTTAGTTGGTAAAGTTGATGCGGTGAGTATTGTTACTCCAACTAAAACACATTTCACTGTCGCTAAATTTTGCCTGGAAAATGGCATTAACACCTTAATTGAGAAACCGATTACGTCTGATGTCGCCGAAGCTCAAGAACTGATTGATTTGGCAGCCAGTAAAAACCTATTAATTCAAGTCGGGCACTTAGAGCGATTTAATAGTGCCGTTGTTGCTTTAAACGATATTCTTACCACCCCAAAATTTATTGAGTCACATCGAATTGCCCCTTTCACGCTTCGTGGTGCCGATGTCAATGTGGTTTTGGACTTGATGATCCATGATATTGATTTAATCCAGTTCTTAGTAAAATCAAAAATAAAATCGATTGCCGCTAATGGTGCCACTGTATTATCTAGTGAAATAGATATTGCTAATGCCCGTATTGAGTTTGAAAATGGTGCTGTTGCTAATGTCACCGCTAGTCGTGCTGGTACAAAGCAAGAGCGAATGATGCGTATTTTTCAAGATGATACTTACATCTCTGTTAATCTACAAGATAAAACCTGCTCCGTTTATCGTAAAGGCCAAGGCGAAATTTTTCCTGGTATACCTGATATCAAAATGGAGACATTAGAGTTCCCTCAAGGTGATGCTATTAAAGCTGAAATAGCCGCCTTTATTGATTCTATTATTAATAACAAACCAACCCTGGTGCCAGGTGAAGCTGGAAAAATAGCTTTAGAAATCGCCTCGCAAATTACCGATAAAGTAAAAGGATAATTTTATGTCAATTCCTATGGTAGATTTAAAACTACAATATAATAATTTAAAAAAAGAAATTGATACCGCTGTCATCGATTCTTTAGAGCAAGCACATTATATTCTGGGGCCAAATGTTACCGCTTTGGAAAAAGAGTGTGCCGAATTTTTAAAAGTGAAACATGCTATTGCCGTAGCCTCAGGAACCGATGCCTTGCATTTAGCTCTGATAGCTTGTGGGGTTGGCCCAGGTGATGAAGTAATAACGCCCTCTTTTACCTTTATTGCGACTGTTGAAGCTATTTTATATTGCGGTGCGACTCCGATTTTTATTGATATTGATAAAGATAATTATAATATGAATTTGAGCCAACTAGAGAATTTAATTAGCCCACAAACCAAAGTTATTATGCCGGTTCATCTTTATGGTAATCCTGCTAATATGCCTAAAATTTTAACTGTTGCTAATAAGCATAAATTACAAGTAGTCGAAGATTGTGCGCAATCTATAGGCGCTCTTTGGGAAGGTCAAGCAACGGGAAGCTTTGGTGACATTGGTTGTTTTAGTTTTTACCCAAGTAAAAATTTAGGCGCATTTGGTGATGCTGGATTAATTACAACTAACTCTGATGAGCTATATAAAGACCTAATCGCTTTACGCAACCATGGTAGTTACACTCGCTATCATCATGAAAAGCTAGGCTACAATAGTCGATTAGATGATATTCAAGCAGCTGTTTTGCGTGTTAAGTTAAATCACTTAAATGACTTTAATAATAATCGAGCTAAGAATGCCGCTGAATATAGTAAACGATTAGCCGATATTGTTACAGTACCCAGCACCGAACCTAATAATAAACATATTTTTCATCAATACACTATTTTGCACCCAGAGCGCGATAAAATTCATCAAGCATTGCAACAAGAAGGTATTTCCTCTGCCATTTATTACCCTATTCCAATTCATCGCCAGCCATTATTTAAAGGCCAGTACGATGACTTGGACTTGCCGGTAACTGAAGATATCACCAAACAATGCCTATCGCTACCGATGTATCCTGAGTTAACTATTTCACAAATTGAGAAAATTTGTCACGTTATCCGCACCGCGATTACATGAGTGAAGAAACTAAAAATATCATGTTGGTTGCTGGGGAAGCCTCTGGTGACCATCGCGGCGCTGAAGTCGCTGTAGCACTGCTAAAGAAAAATCCACAGCTAAACCTATATGGTGTAGGCGGTGATGAGATGCGTCAAGCTGGAGTAACAACAATATTTGATGTTTCTGATTTGGCTGTTATGGGATTTGTGGAACCCTTGATGCACCTGCCAAAATTGCTGAAAATATTTCGCACGCTGAAGACAGATTTGCAGAGAAACAAACCAAGTCTACTCATCCTAATTGATTATCCAGGCTTCAATTTACGCTTAGCAAAAGCTGCAAAAGAAATCGGCATTAAAGTTTTATTTTATATTAGCCCCCAAGTTTGGGCATGGCGCCAAGGAAGAGTTAAGAAAATAGCCAGCGTAGTCGATCACATGGCTGTTATTTTTCCTTTTGAAGAAAAATTTTATCAAGAACATAATGTTGACGTCACCTATGTTGGTCATCCTTTGAGCCAAACATTACCTCATGAAATTTCTAAACAAGAAGCATGTCAAAAGCTCCAATTAGATGAAGATCTTGACTATATTACCTTGTTACCAGGCAGCCGTACCTCTGAGGTGGAACGTTTACTGCCCGAAATGTTACATGCTACCAAACTTCTACATAAACAATTTCCAAAATTATACTTTCTACTGGTTGTTGCTAGCACTATACCATTTGAAAAAATCAAACAACGTGTTGCTGAAGAACATGATTATGTTCAGTTAGTACAGAAAGAAGCATACCAAGCTATTGCTGCCTCTGACTTAGTAATCACAGCTTCAGGAACAGCAACATTAGAGACCGCTTTATTAAATCGCCCTATGGTTATTGTCTATAAAGTAAACCGTTTTACGGGCTGGTTAGCTAAGAAGCTCATTAAGATCCCATATGTAAGCTTGTGTAACATTGTTGCTGGAAAAAAGATTATGCCTGAATTGTTGCAAGAACAAGCAACGGTGGAAAATATTACGAATGAAGTTTCAATGATATTGAAAGATAAAAATAACTTACAGAATTTAAAGGATGAACTTAGTGTTGTTCGAGCTAATTTGGGCCAATTGGAAGCGGCGAATAATGTAGCCAAAGTCGCCTTAGATATGTTGCAGTAACATCATCTGACAATACCACGTGTCGTACTTTTTAAGCCCTCAATAAAAAGCTGTGCAGGTTTGCATTCCGCCACTATCTTTTCTAACTCATCTATTGCTTCATCACGGGTAAACTTGCTTTTAAAGATGAGTTTATAAGCACTTCTCAATTTAATAATTTCTTCTTTACTAAAACCATTTCGCATTAAACCAACTTTATTTAAGCCAATAACCTTTGGCTTTTTTCCGGTGACCATCAGAAAAGGTAGCACATCTTTAGTTACTAGAGCACCAATACTGATCATACAGTAAGCACCAATGATAGTAAAGCTATCGACAGTTACGTGTCCCGCTAAAACGGCACTATTCACTAACGTAACATGATCGCCAACAATACAGTCATGACCAACATGTGAGTTAGCCATGAAAAAATTATTTGAACCAATCTTGGTTAATTTGTCTTGTTTTGATGAACCGCGGTTAATAGTAACGTACTCTCTTAGAGTATTGTTGTCACCAATAATAAGCTGACTGACAACATTTGCTTGGCTGTAATCTTGTGGTGCACCACCTAAAACAACACCAGTATGAATGGTATTGTTACAACCCAACCTCGTATTTGCTTTAATAACAACGTTATTAGCAATAGTGCATCCATCACCAATCACAACGTTATCTTCTATAATGCTAAAAGCACCGATGCTAACATTGCTGCCAATTTTTGCTTGATCACTAATTAATGCCTGTTGATGAATCATATTAACGAATAATACCGCGTTCGGTATCCATGGCGCGATTTAAGGCATGAATAAGAGGTGTGATTTCTTCACAATGATCGGCTAATAGCTTTAACTCTATAATAGCATCATTAATGGTTTTACCATTACGGAAGATGACTTTGTAAGCTTGCAATAGTTTCTTAATAACATCACGATCAAATCCAGCTCGTTTTAGCCCAACGATATTTAAGCCATGAACTTTTGGATCGTTACCCGAGGCCATTACATAAGGTAAGATATCCTTAACAACCATTGCTCCTCGCGCGATGAATGAATACGCGCCAATATTACAAAATTGATGAATTGCACAATAAGCACCAATAGTCGCGTGATTTTGCACTAAAACATGTCCCGCTAAAGTTGCACCATTAGCAAAAATGGTTTCATTTTCAATAATACAATCATGCCCAACGTGTGAGTAAGCCATGAATAAATTACGATCACCCACTATAGTAAGACAATTTTCTTTAATTGAACCACGATTGATGGTAACAAATTCATGAATAATATTATCGTCACCTATTTCTAAATAAGTAGGCTTATCATCGGGTACTAAATCTTGATTGTCACCACCGACAGATGAAAATTGATAGATTTTATTGTTTTTCCCAATTTTAGTGTTAGAACTAATAACAACGTGCGGACCTATCCAGGTTCCTGAATCTATTTTAACGTTTGGACCTATGACAGTATAAGCGCCGATTTCTACGTTTTCTGCAATTTTCGCAGAATCTGAAATGATAGCTGCATTATGAATCATGCTTTTATCCTCAAGAAGCTTTACGTTTTTTTGCACACAGTATTTCAGCCGTGCAAACTATTTCATCGTCAACAGTTGCGACACCTTTGGTTTTAAATACAGTATAGTCCTGTTTTTCTTGGATGAATTCGACTTTGATTTTAATCTGGTCACCTGGAACTACTGGTTTTTTAAACTTGGCTTTATCAACACCAGCCAAGAAATAAAGATCTTCGTTTTCAACAGCTTTACTACCTGCGGTTATTGAAGCAAGAATGCCTGAAGCTTGAGCCATAGCTTCAACGATTAAAACACCAGGAAATATTGCCATTTCTGGAAAGTGTCCTTGAAATATAGGCTCGTTAATCGTAACATTTTTAATCGCGGTCAACTCTTTACCGGCTTCTTCATGAATAATTTTATCAAGCAATAAAAATGGATAGCGATGTGGTACATAGTTCTTTATTCTTTCAATGCTCATTATTCACCTCGGTTATTAGATTGTTTGATTAATTTCTTAATTGGGCCCATTAGCTTGTCTAAATTCCGTAAGTGTACGACCATTCTGCGCCAATCACGATTGCTAAATAGCCCAGTTCCAGATGAATAAACACCTGGGATTTTAACTGAATTAGTAACCACAGCCTTGCCTGTGAAAATGGCATTATCACATATGGTTAAATGATCCGTCATGCCAACATTACCTGAAAGCATGCAGTGTCTTCCCAATTTAGTCCCACCGGCAATTACACCTTGTGCTGCAATTGCGGTGTGTTCACCAACTTCAACGTTATGAGCAATATGTACCAAATTATCAATACGTACGCCATCTGCAATAATTGTATTTTCTAATGCACCACGATCAATAGTGGAATTTGCACCGATCTCAACATTGTTGCCTATAATAACTGTGCCCAATTGTGGCAATTTATACCAGGCTTCGCCGTCTTTAGTATTACCAAAACCATCGCTACCAATTACAGTGCCTTCATGAATTAAGCCATTGTTACCTAGTATACAATCATGGGTGAAACTGATATTGGTTTTAAGTTCACAATTTTTACCCAGCACACAGTTATCACCGATGACTGTGTTGGCATGAATTTTGCAATCTGCCTCAATCACGACATTATTCCCAATGACCACATTAGCGGCAATACTAGCAGAATCGGCAATCGAACAGTTGTCGCCGATTATAGCGGAGGGATGAATACCTGGTGCAATAGATTGATTAATCTTGAACAACTCACAAGCTTTAGCAAAAGCTAAGTGAGGATTTTTGTGCAATAAAATTGTTTGTTTCGGACAAAGAGCCGCAACTTCTGCCGCTATAATAATAGCCCCAGCCTGATTTTGGCTAATAGAATCAGGATTTTTCCCTGCTAGGGCAAAAGTCAGTTGACTGGCTTGAGCAAGATCTAAAGACGCAATTTTACTGAGCTGTAATGTTTCGTCGCCCTGCACTTCTGCACCGATATGCTCGGCTATATCCTTTATCGAAATAGATGGCATTTTCTTCCCTACTTTATTTCTTTAACGCTGTAATCACTTTCTGTGTAATATCATATTGGCTTTTAAAATAAACCGTCGCTGATTTTGGTAAGATAAGATCATATCCACCTGAACGAGCCACCTGATTCACTTTTTGTTTTATTTTAGCTAAAATTCTCCGCATAGTGCGCGCTTGGGCACTTTGCATATCTTGAGCATATTGCGTCTGGCTAAGTTGCACATTATTTTGCTCTGTATTAATTTTATCTTGTGCCGATTCTTTTTCTTGCTTGCTCATGGTGCTGCCATTATTTTTCAAAGCGGCCGTATCTTTTTGCAACTGTGCTTGGCTTGCCTTTAGCTTAAGCTCACGCGCTATAAACTGTTTTTTAAATGCGGCATCAGCGGTTGATACTTGAGGAATATTCTGTAATATTTTTTGAAGGTCAATCACACCAACTTTTAAGGCTGCTGCCAAAATAACATTACTTATTACAAGTAAACAAACAGCTGACAATATTATAATTAATTTTTTCATTTTAGTGCTCCTAGAACATAGTGCCAATAGTGAATTGAAAAGGGTCCGTTTGATCTTTCGGCTGATTATTCATCGGTTGGGCGATACTAAATATTAGCGGTAAATTTAATGGCGTCCACCATTCTAACTGTGCACCATAAGAATAGCGTAGATTTTCAGGTTTAAAATCATATGGCCCTACACTACTATGGGTATTAAAAACGTTACCGCCATCCATAAATATAGAGGTTCTAATCGAATTACTATGAAAGAAATTCGGTAGGATAATCGAAACCAGTCCAGAAATTAATAAATTACCACCAACTTGTTGACGACTTACAGGATCTACTGGCCCAAGACTAAATGGAGAGTAAGCCCTATTCAATCCTTGAACACCTAACCCGCCTGCATAATAGTTTTGGAAGAATGGTAGGCTCTTCATGAAACCATAACCATCACCATAACCAACTGTTCCATGAGTACGCAAAGTGAAATATTTATTTAGTGGTTGATACCAATCATTCGTATAAGACAGTTTAAAATACTGTAGTGCTTGCTTATTCGTTACCGGCGCCGAGATAGTTAAGTTTAACGATTGGCTCGTGCCTCTATTTGGCAACATTGAGTTATCGGTAGTATTACGTGACCAACCCACTGTTAATAACAGCTGTTTAAAGCGATTACCATAATTATTCTGGAAATTTTGATAGACAGAACACTGATCATTAGCTGCTTTAGCTTTTGTACATGAAGAATCCACAGGGATTTTTAAATGTGTATCAGTAAACCCATACCCCAAATTCAGCGAGCTATACACCGACATCGGGAAACCATAACTAACATTCGCACCATATGAATCAGTACTGTATTGTGCAATGTTTAGTTGATCCGAGTTGGTTTGCGTACCAAACACACTAATACTTCTAGAAACACCATCCGGCGTATAGTAAGGATTTGTGTAACTAACACTAAATGATTTTTGGTACGAGCTGGTGTTAATGCTAAAGCCAACCGTTTTACCTGTTCCCATAAAGTTACTTTGAGTTATACCAGTACTTAACAAGAAACCATAAGCTTGTGAGTACCCAATAGACAATTGCAGCTCAGCTGAAAGCTTTTCAGCTACTGTAACATTCAAGTCTAGTAAGTTATTTTTACCCGGAACCGCTGTTGGTATGATTTGAGGAGGTTGTGCCGGCTGCAAATAACTATTTTGACGCAAACGGAAAACAGAATAATGGATTTTCGACGTTGAATATAATCCACCTTCCATTTGATATAACTGTTTGCGTAACGCAATTTCAGACGTACTGGCATTACCCATAAAGTTAATGCGTCGAATGTAATATTTACGACCAGGCGTCACCACAAAATTAATAAAGACGGTTTTGTTTTTCTTATCAATTTGTGGTTCTGGTTGAATTTTTGCGAATGCGTAACCGTCATTACCTAAAATTGTGCTCATGCCTTGATTGGCATCCATTACACTTTGTCTTGAAAAAACATCACCTTTATTAATTTGTATCGCTTGATTTAATTCTTTTGTTTTATCCAACAATTGGCCTGATAATTTATACCCAGAAAAGTGGAATTGCTCGCCTTCTGTTAATTGGAAATTCAAATAAACTTGTTTGCGGTCGGGTGTAATACCAACATTAGTTGAATCAAGTTTAACGTTAATATAACCATGATCCATATAATAGTTTTGTAAGCCTTCTTGACTTGATTGTAATTTTTGCTCTGAATACTCATCTTTACGCGTAAAAAATGACGTTAAGGTTGGTGTTGCTAATGTTAATTGTTTATCCAGTAAAGCGCTTGGAATGTTGTTATTACCTGTGATCGTAATACCACCAATTTTGGCTATCGCACCTTCAGAAATTTTGATATGCACTGCCACCCTATTGCGTGATTCAACCGTTTGTTTAACATTAATTTTGACGTTATAACGTCCAGTGGCAAAATATTGATTTTCGAGAGCTTGGTTAATTTGTTGTAATGTTGCATGATCTAAAAAACGCCCTTTTACTAAGCCTAACTTGCTGAGCACGTCTTTAAGTTTATCTTGAGGAATTTCTTTATTACCGGTGATATTAATGTAACTGATGGTCGGGCGTTCAGTTACTTTGATAATTAAAGTATTGCCACTACGATCAAGTTGAATATTGCTAAAGAATCCGGTTTTGTATAAATCTGCGATGATTGTAGTCGATTGACGAGGCACTTCTAAACGTTGGCCCACTTTAAGTGGTAAATAGCTCATTAAAGTATCATTAGATACCCGTTGCAAGCCTGTGACTTGGATCTTTTGCACGGTAAATACCGTTGCAGCAAAGGCGATTCCGTTAATCAGTAAACAGACAAAAACTACTGATTTTACAAGCTTTTTCATTCAGGTTTTTCCAAATCTAAGAGCCACACATTATACCTATCTTTATCATTTTTAACAGTGCTTTCAGGACTTTATTATTAATTTAGCTGTTCGCCGAGCCAGTGTATCGGCTTCTAGAATAACATCAAAACTAGAGGCCGTTTGTATATTGAGTGTATCTAAACTCTGCTGGATCACATCGGCAATCCTCGTGAATTTTATCTGCCGATTTAAAAAGGCCTCCACGGCTATTTCGTTGGCTGCATTCATGATGGCGCATGCCGTTCCTCCTGTTTTAAGCGCCTGATAGGCTAACTCAAGACAAGGAAATTGTTGATAATCAACAGGTTGAAACTCGAGAGATGTTAACTCGTTAAAATTTAATGAGTTAACGTTTGTTTGCAGACGCTTCGGAAAGCCCAGAACATTACTGATTGGTGTCCGCATATCAGGGACTCCTAATTCAGCGAGCACTGAACCATCAGTATATTCAACCATAGAATGAATAATGCTTTGAGGTTGTAAGATAACATCGATCATCTCTATCGGTGCATTAAATAGCCACTTGGCTTCAATAACTTCTAGACCTTTATTCATCATACTGGCTGAATCTACTGAAATTTTCTTACCCATATCCCAATTAGGATGTGCACAAGCTTGCTCTGGTGTAACTGTTTTCATTTGCTCAGAAGTAAAAGTTCGAAAAGGACCACCTGAAGCCGTCAGAATAATCCGTCGTACTCCATAATCAAGCAACGGTTTCCCCAAAGCAAAGTCGGGTAAACATTGGAAAATAGCATTATGCTCGCTATCCACCGGCAAAATTTCAGCTCCGGCTTCTCTTGCTGTATCTAGTAATAATTCACCCGTCATAACTAAGGCTTCTTTATTGGCCAACAAAATTTTCTTACCTGCCTTAGCCGCCGCTAAAGTCGGCAATAAACCGGCCGCTCCAACAATAGCTGCCATAACCATATCAACAGCAGCATCTTCAGCCATCCACAACAGTGCTTGCGTTCCAATATGAATTTCACACTGATTCAATATCGATAACTCATTTTTATATTGTTTTGCCGCCAACTCATCCACAATCACCACATGTTGCGGCAAAAATTCTTTAGCCTGCTCAATAAGCTTGGGAACATTGCGATTGCAAGTCAAAGCAAAAACAGAGAATTTGTCGGGATGCTGCCCAAGAATATCAAGAGTACTGCAACCAATAGAGCCAGTTGAGCCTAAAATAGTAATGGACTTTTTATTCATTAAGCACTTTCCTTAAGGTCAGGGGTTTCACTTTTTACCACCACCATTCTCACCCTAGCCGCCAACGAGCCCCGTGAGCAAGACCAACAAAGCAAAAACGGGTGCCGCTGCCAATGTACTATCTAAGCGATCCAACATCCCTCCATGTCCAGGAAAAATAATGCCGCTATCTTTAACGTTATGTTTACGCTTCAACATACTCTCAAACAAATCACCAATAATAGAGAAGAAACTCAACGCGATACAAACCAAGAAGTAGGTTAACCATTTTTCTGATGGGATCTGCAAAAACCAAATACCAATCACTGCAAAAACAAGCATAAACAAAATACCACCAAGAGCCCCTTCAATCGTTTTACCTGGGCTCAAGTTTGGTGCTAATTTTCGCTTGCCGAACTTCATACCAAACAAATAAGCACCCGAATCTGTAGCCCAGAGTAAAAACAAAAAGACTAAGACCCAACGACCAGAATCTTCTATGCCTGCAGTCCGTAAGCTATTCATTCCTACCCAACATGGCACAATTGCAATAAAGCCAACCAGAGCTAAAATAAATTGATAACGCTTATCATTTTGTTTTCGGATATAACGCCACAGAACATAGCAAGCGATTAACCACCAAATTAACCCAAGCCATAAAACATAATTATAAGGTATAAACTGCACTACTGATAATGCGGCAAGCATTAGCACTAAATAAACAAACTTATTGTAGCGTGTCTTTACATTAATTAAGGTAGCCCATTCCCAAGCAGCAATTAGACAAAAAATAGCAGTAATAATTTGAAAGACAGCTGTTGATGTTCCTAAAATCACCCAAACTGTCAAGGGGACTAAAACCAATACCGTTAAAAATCGTTTAAAAAACATTATGCTACCTGCTCTCCTGTAAGGCCAAAACGTCGTTGGCGTGTTTTATAAAAATCTAAGGCTTTATTCAAACTATCACTGTTAAAATCTGGCCATAACTCTTCGGTAAAATATAATTCTGTATAGGCTAATTGCCAAATCATAAAATTACTAATTCGTTGCTCACCGCTAGTACGGATAAACAAATTAGGCTCAGGTAAGTCTGCCAAACAAAGATTTTTACTTATCATTTCTTCATCAATAGCATCGACTTCCAATTCTTTATTAGCCACTTTTGTTGATAATTTTTTTACAGCTTGAGTGATATCCCAACGACCACCGTAACTGGCAACAATGACTAACTTCAATCCCTGATGCTCTGCAGTAGCGGTCATTGTATCATTAATTTTATTGCGGAGTTTAGTTGAAAATGTGTCGAGATCACCAATAACCCGAACTTGAATTTGATGTTTTTTAAAGGTAGGTAACTCTTTAACCAAATTAGAGAAAAAAAGTTCCATTAAGGTATTTACTTCTTTTTCCGGTCGTTGCCAGTTCTCGCTACTGAAGGCAAATAAGCTTAATACTTCGATTTGAAGACGAACAGAGTTTTCAATTAATTCACGGGCGGCTTTTGCCCCTGCTTTATGACCTGTTGTGCGGATTTTATTGCGGGCTTTTGCCCAACGACCATTGCCATCCATGATGATGGCAATGTGACGTGGTAAAATGGATTGCTTAGTATCGCTCATCACATCACTACACTTGCATCAAGTCTTCTTCTTTTTCTTTCAACAAAGCATCAACTTTGGCGACGAAAGTATCGGTTAACTTTTGAACTCTGTCTTGTCCACGACGCTCATCATCTTCACTGATTTCTTTTTCTTTTAAAAAACCTTTTAAATCACCATTGGCATCTCGTCGAATATTACGAATAGAAACACGACCTTTTTCAGCTTCGTCACGAACGAGTTTAACAAATTCTTTACGACGCTCTTCTGTCAACGCTGGAAGAGGCACACGAATATTTTTGCCGCTCGTTGCAGGATTTAAGCCTAAATCTGAAGTCATGATAGCTTTTTCAATAGGACCAACCATGTCACCTTCCCATGGCGTAATGCTTAGCGTTCTGGAATCTGAAACATTAATGGTAGCTACTTGTGACAATGGTGTATCAGTACCATAATATGAGACCATAAGATGTTCCAAAAGGCCTGGGCTAGCACGCCCGGTACGCATTCTACCTAACGTTTCTCTTAATGCTTCAACAATTTTTTGCATTCTTTTTTCGGCATCATTGACGATGTCATTAATCATTTGGGTTCTCCTTTAGTGAACTAAGGTACCAATCTTAGAATTGGTAACAACTTCAGGCAAAATATTGGTTTTGTTAATATTGAATACGCGAATGGGTAACTGATGATCGCGTGATTGGCAAAAAGCACCTAAGTCCATCACAGCAAGTTCTATTTCTAACACTACTTGGTAACTTAATTCGTTATACAAAGTTGCCTTAGGATCTTTATGTGGATCAGCTGTAAAGACACCATCAACGTTGGTGGCCTTCAATAAGATATCGGCTTCAATTTCTATTGCACGCAGACTAGCGGCTGTATCGGTGGTCACTAATGGGTTACCTGTACCAGCGCTAAATATCATAACTCGCCCTTCTTCAAGATGATGTATCGCTTTACGTCGATTAAATTGATCAACAACTCCAGCCATGGCAATTGCAGACATCATTCTTGTCGGTACTTCAGCGCGGCTTAATGCATCACGCAATGCTAGTGCGTTCATAATCGTGGCCAACATTCCCATTTGGTCACCTGTTACACGTCCGAGGCCGGCAGAAGAAAGGGCCGCTCCTCTAAAAAGATTGCCGCCCCCAATAACGATACCAACTTGTACGTCAAGTTTAATAACCGCTGCGATTTCTTTAGCAAAGCGATCTAGAACCTTTGGGTCAATCCCAAATTCTGAATCGCCCTGCAGCGCTTCGCCACTTAACTTTAGTAAAATCCTTTTATAAAGTGGCTTACTCATTTACGCGCTTCCTTTCACTTGAGCCATGACTTCTTCGCGGAAATTTTCTTCTTTTTTCTCAATCCCTTCACCCACTTCGTAGCAGACAAAGCCTGTTACCTTAGCGCTATTATCTTTTAATAACTGCCCTACTTTTACACTTGGGTCTTTAACGAAGACTTGACCAATTAAGCTAACTTCGTCGACAAATTTCTTAATACGACCGCCAATAATTTTTTCGATGATTTCAGCAGGCTTTCCACTTTCCATAGCTTGACTAGTAAAAATTTCTTTTTCTTTTTCAACTAATTCAGCTGAGACTTCATCGGGATTAACCACTTGTGGACGCATTGCCGCAATGTGCATAGCGATATCTTTTGCTAAATCCACGTTACCTCCTTCTAATGTTACCAATACACCAATACGGCCACCATGAACATAGCTTCCTAACACGCCATCTGTTTGCAATGATTCGACACGACGTACCGCAATTTTCTCACCGAGTTTAGCGATCAATTGTTCCCGTAGTTTCTCAAGGCTTGTGTCCTCAACATTTAATTCCATTAGCTTAGCAACATCTTCTGCATGACTATCAATAGCGCAAGTCATTACTTGTTGTGCAAAGTTGGTGAAATTTTCATCTCGAGCAACAAAATCAGTTTCACTATTAATCTCAACCATAGTGCCTGATTTTCCATCGGCACTTGTTTTGACAAATACTGCACCTTCAGCAGCTGTGCGGTCAGCTTTTTTAGCCGCTTTAGCCATGCCATTTTTGCACATTAATTCGATTGCGGCCTCTATATCGCCAGCTGTTTCAACTAAGGCTTTTTTGCATTCCATCATGCTCACGCCAGTACGTTCACGTAATTCTTTTACTTGTGAAGCTGTAATACTCATATTCTTATTACCTCTTTTAGGATTTATACAATAATATCCCGGAACTAGCGTAGCAAGTATCCGGGACTTAAGTTTATATTATTTTATACTGAAGCAGTTTCGTCGTCGCCAACTGTCGTGGCTTCAACGGCGACTTATTCAACAACTTCAACTTTCGGCTCTGCAGCTTCTTCGGTAGTTGTTGCTTTTTTGATAGTCACTTTTTTCGCTTCTTTTTTAGGTTTTGTCTTTTCTTCTTTAACTTCTACAAATTCATCACCAGCCGTTAATATTGCACGCGCATCAATAATAGCGTCAGCAACACCAGCAGCATATAACGTAATAGCGCGTATTGCATCGTCATTACCTGGGATAATGTAGTCTAAGTTATCAGGAGAATTGTTGGTATCAACAATACCAATAACCGGAATACCTAGTTTATTAGCTTCGGCGATGGCAATTTTTTCATAGCCAACGTCGATAATGAATAAAGCATCTGGGATACCACCCATATCTTTAATTCCGCCAATACCACGCTCTAATTTTTCTTTTTCACGCGTTAGCATTAAGATTTCTTTTTTAGCAATCCTGCCAAAGTCACCTGATTCAGATTGCGCTTCTAATTCTTTCAAACGTTTGATTGATTTACGAATCGTTTTGTAGTTCGTTAACATACCACCTAACCAGCGATGATTGACATAAGGCATGCCAGCGCGGGTAGCTTGTTCTTTAACGATTTCTTGTGCGGCCCATTTAGTACCAACAAAAAGGACTTTACCTTTTTTAGCGGCTAAATTACCAATGAAGTTAACTGCATCATTATATAGAGGTAGGGTTTCTTCTAAGTTAATAATGTGGATTTTGTTTCTT
>JAWUYR010000065.1:0-22759 GCA_034110705.1 Gammaproteobacteria bacterium
AATATTTATAAATAGCAATACAACAAATAAAGCACAAATAAAATCCAAAATATCATTACCTAACTGAAAGTTTAAGAATAAATACAATAAAAATAAAAGAGTACCGCACATTAAACTAGAAATCAAGATATGGCTACCAAATGAAATCATTGGCTTATTCGGTAAGGATATAAATTTAATACGTCGACCATTCCTATAAAAAACAAGTATAAATGACAACATACCTAATGCGCCTACCAAAAAACCAAAATGCCAACCAAAATACTTTAACATCAAGCCATAAACTATTGGCCCTAATAAAGCTCCAAGGACAATACCAATATAAAATAAACTATAGCCTTCATCTTTTTCACGACTTTTAGAATGATATAACATTCCAACTAGATTACTAATGTTGCCTTTAAAGAGTCCTACTCCCATTACAAATAAAGCTATACCAAACATAAAAATCTGTTTCTGAACCGAGAAGAATAGGACGAAGCAACCAAGCATCATAAAAACCGCACCTAATTGAGTCGTTTTAATAAATCCAAAATATTTATCCGCAAGAATCCCACCCAAGAATGGAAGCAAATAAGCAAACCCTAAATAAAGCCCCCAAAGTATATAGGCATCTTTCATTGAATAATGCTGATGTTGAGTTAGATTAAAAATCAACATTGTTAAAATTCCATAAAAGTTAAACCGCTCCCACAGCTCACCAAAAGCTAAAACACTTATGCTTCTCTTAAGACTGATTGGCTTTAATAAACAATTATTTTCCATTACTATCTAAAACTTCCTATTTGATCCTACAAAATCATTATGCATATGAACCGGCAACCTAAATGGCACCACTGTTACTTGCTCTCGAATAATAACAGGTCCTAGCTCTAAAGGTAACGCTGTTGTGTTTAATTCGAGTTGATGACCGTTGATTTTGAACTGTTGACACGGATATTTTAGCGATAAACTTTTGGGTCAATATTAAACCTGCATCTAATTGTAACTCTTTACACAAAACATGTAGCACATTCTTGATCAAGCTCAATCATAAAAAACAGATACTTAATAACCACCGTTTTCGCACGGGTTATCCATAGATCACTTAGTCTATATAGTAAAATAATCTGCATTGCGAGGAGAGGTGAAAAATGGTATCTTGCGGTCACTTAATTTAAGGGGAGTTGGAACAGTGACTGCATATGAAGTACCGCGTTCAAGTCCACAAATGCCGCGCGGAGTTGGCGCGCTGATCATTATTCAACTACTGTCAATTTTATCCTTTACTGTCTTATTTTCGTCACTGACACACTTTGCTACTTTTTCATTCAACCTTAGCGCCAGCAAAATAACGCTCATGATTGCCGCTTTCACCAGCTTTGGTTATATCTTACATGTAGAAGCTGGCTTTCTAGGTGGTCGATACTTTAGTTTTCGTTTTCTCTATGTACTTAGCTTACTGATGCAAATACTTGCTTGTGCCCTACTCAATCTGCATCAAGCCGTTTATTTTTATTGGGCGCTTGCTGCGTTTGCAATCAGCGTCGGTTTTAGCTTCACCAGCTTAAACTGCATGGTGCTGCAATTATTTAAAGCTGAGGACAAGCGCCGCGAAACCGTTTTCTTATGGTTGTACAGTATGATAAACTTTGGTTTGTTACTGGGCTTCATGAGCAGCGCTTATTTGCTGCGCCAACATTACTATCGCGGTTTACTACTCTTGAGTCTGTTAACCAGTCTTGTGGCACTTTTCACCATCGCCATTAATTGGCGAAAACTAAGCGATTACGCAAGCTTTCTCAGCACCATACCAAAAAACAAAAGATACTATACTTACTTAGCAGGCTTAGTGATAGTATTGCTTACTTTTGTTGGCTTACGTTATTTACTCCCACTCTACCAAATCAGCAATACATTACTTGTCGCTGTAGCCGTTTTTATGGTTGGTTTCTTTATATTTAAAATGTCTCATCAGCCCAGCTTGAATGCCGGTAAAAGAATACGTGCTTATTTAATTCTAGCATTTTCTGGCATTGTTTTTTGGACGTTGTATTTATTAGCACCACGTAATTTAATTATCTTTATTGCCCAAAATGTCGACCGACATATGTTCACGACTTTTATTCCACCCAAATGGTACACCGGAATAAATAGCATCCTGATCATCATAGGTGCTCCAATACTTGGCGCTATCTTTCAAAAACTGCGCAAAAAAGGCCGGCCGGTCTCCATACCATTCCAATTTAGTCTTGCTTTGTTCCTAATTGGTATTGGTTTGCTTATGCTGCCAATTGGCATTCACCTTTCATCGGCTTTTGGGTACACACACAGTAGCTGGGTCATCATAAGCTATGCCTTGCAAAGTCTTGGTCAACTATTTATTCAACCTGTCGCTTTCGCCATGATTGGCCAATTCGCCCCGCCGAATCTACAAGGTGTAATGATGGGTAGCTGGTTAATGATTAATGGCCTAGCTTTTATACTCTCAAAGCAAATGAGTCACTTATTCAGTATGCAAGCAAGCTCTGTGGAGCCACTTGTATCTAACAAACATTATGCCGCGCATTTTAATCTTCTTGGCTGCGCCGCACTAATTATTGGCATCATTCTGGTATTGCTGATACCATACCTGACCCGATTAATTCAATACCGCTCGCTAGCGCCAACAAAAAAATATTGAGAACAAATGTTTAATCAACTCAGTGAACGACTCAGTCGTACCGTCAAAAATTTACGTGGCCAAGGCCGCTTAACCGAAGAAAACATTGCCGATATTAGTCGTGATATTCGCATGGCTTTATTAGAGGCTGATGTTGCCCTACCGGTTATCAAAGAATTTATTAGCACCGTCAAAGAAAAAGCCTTAGGCCAAAATGTCGCGACCAGTTTAAACCCAGGACAAGCGTTTATTAAAATCGTTAGCGATGAGTTGACGCAAATAATGGGTGAGGCAAATAGCCATCTCGACTTAAAAACTCAACCACCTGCTGTTATTTTAATGGCTGGCCTACAAGGAGCGGGTAAAACCACAACTGTCGCTAAACTTGCCAAATTTTTACAAGAACAAGAAAAAAAATCCGTTATGGTCGCCAGTGCCGACGTATACCGTCCTGCGGCGATTAAACAGTTAGAAACATTAGCTAAAAGCGTCGAAGCACATTTTTTTGCTACCGATAATGACAAGCCAGAACAAATTGCCAAGCTGGCATTAGAAGCTGCACGCAAACAAAATGTTGATGTCTTAATTCTTGATACAGCTGGACGCCTCGCCATTGATGAAGGCATGATGGCCGAAATCAAACAACTGCATCATGTGGTGCAACCCGTAGAAACCTTATTTGTCGTCGATAGTATGACCGGCCAAGACGCAGCCAACACTGCCAAAGCCTTTAACGATGCCCTGCCTTTAACCGGTGTCATCTTAAGTAAAGCCGATGGTGATGCTCGCGGTGGCGCAGCGTTATCTGTACGCTACATTACAGGTAAGCCTATTAAATTTTTAGGTGTTGGTGAAAAAACTGATGCACTAGAACCTTTTCATCCAGAACGAGTCTCTTCACAAATTCTCGGCATGGGCGATATGCTAAGTTTAATTGAGAACGTTGAACAGACTGTTGATAAAGCTCAAGCCGATAAAATGGCAAAAAAGCTCAAAAAAGGCAAAAAATTTAACCTGCAAGATTTCGCTGAACAATTACAACAAATGGATAAAATGGGCGGCATGGCAGGCCTAATGAGCAAAATGCCTGGTCTGCCCAATATGCCCGCTGGTGGCTTGCCACAAGGGGACAATGGCATGTCTGTGAAAATGCTCGCTATCATCCGCTCGATGACACCACGAGAGCGCAAACACCCGGACTTATTAAAAGCTTCACGAAAACGCCGCGTAGCTGCAGGCTCTGGTACTCAAGTGCAAGATGTAAATCGCTTGCTGAAACAGTTCCTGCAAATGCAGAAAATGCTCAAGAAATTTGGTCAGAATCCCGCTAAATTGAAAAGCATGCTACAAAGTCAAAGTGGTAATCGATCACTTTTTTAAGCTCCTATACTTAGCCGACCTATACCGCTTAATCTATGACAATTTAAAACTGCATGCTGCAAAATGATAGTATCGCACCAAAAGGGGAGGCATTAATGCCTCCCTTTTTAATAGTACATTTCTATCATTATCCTACTTAAATTTTTGAAGTTGCTTTAGCTTTACTTGTAGAACATGGACTTGTTTGTGGATCATTCGCAGTCAGCTCAGAACAATTTATTAAGACAGCTGTCACTTCACTGCTATCAGTAGGGTTATCATAATAACTACGACTGAGGCCATATCCTGGTGAGGCAACCATACCATTAGTAAACTGATCTGTTATTGGATTAAACACGCCACCAAATACACAGCTATTCGAACCAGATGAATCACCAGTACGTTCGATAAGCATTTGCTCATTAAAATGAAAATACCCAGCCATATGCGCTGGAATTGGATCAACATCTAACGTTATATAAGATTCAGTCCCACCATTGTGATGATTCACTTCGGTTAGATGAATAATATTATTGTAATAATCGTTACCAGGAACATCGACGGTAGTTACATCGTATTCATGTTGTTCAGTATTTAATTGTTGCCTCTCTCCGGTCAACATTAAGCTACCATGATCGTAGTGACCAACTTGATAATAAACATCAACCCCATTATCCGGGCTTAACATATTTTCCAAGCCAACGTGGTAGCCAGGATAAAGGTTAGCAAAAACGGTTGAACTGAGTACGATAGCGCCAGAAAGAATACCAGCCGAA
This sequence comes from Gammaproteobacteria bacterium, assembly GCA_034110705.1. GTDB lineage: Bacteria > Pseudomonadota > Gammaproteobacteria > JABDGN01 > JABDGN01 > JAWUVP01. The sequence goes on from JAWUYR010000065.1 coordinate 4,777, forward strand.
ATTAATAATTTTTTTAACATTTTTCCACTCCCTGTGAATTTTTAAGTTTACTAATACACACTTGTTACCTTCTCCTATTCGAGCAACAAGCCAGGGAATACTATTCTCACTATAATAAAATTACACCTATCACATTCCCCAGACAATCAAATATATTATACTTATAATCTGGGATAATAGAATTATTCTATTAGCATTAATCTGGCCGCGTAACTAAAACACGGCCTATTTAACATCTGTTAATTCATAAAAATTAACGAGTATCTTTTTTCAGCCATGTTAAAAAGCCAGGAATACTCATCACCAGCAAGCCGACAATCACAATAATTTCATATCGTAAATGATTATGAATGCCTACGTTAGAAGGTGGGATAAAACCAACTGCAATAGTGACTAAGCAGCCAATAATACCAGCGCCAGCCACAATAATCATGCCCACTTTTCCACCGGGGATCATAAAACCTTTTTCACGAGGAAGGTTTTTAAAGCGTAAGCGAATTCCTGCGGCGAACAACATTAAATACATAAACATATAAAGCTGCGCTGTTAATACGGTTAACAACCAATAAGCAGCATTCACTGTTGGCATTAACAAATAAGCTAAACTCGTTGCGGTGACAATCGTGGCCTGATAAATTAATAAAATATACGGTGCACCATGTTTATTTTCCGCCCCCATATGTTTAGGCATATGCCCATCTTGCGCAGCTAACATTAAGCCACGCAGTGGTGCGATGATCCAATTATTAACAGTACCAATGCCACCCAATACTAACATCACAGCCATGATAGGTAGCATCCAGGTCAAATGATACTGGTCAAAAAACATTTGACACGCTTGCATAATGCCGGCCACTAAACTAATTTGTTTCTGCGGTAAAACAATCGCAATCGACAAACCACCACAGATCAAAGTGAATACAATAATGAAAACTGCAATACCTAAAGCTCGCGGATAAGCCTTTTGTGGATTATTGACATCCTTGCCATAGACTGTCGCCAATTCCATGCCACAAAATGATAATACAATTCCCGTTAAAGCAACCCAAATACCGTTGTGGTGAATATTGGGTAGCATTTGTTTTGCTGTAAACGCAATTTGTAAATGATTACCATGTAAAAGCCAAATCAAGCCGAGCACCATAATAATAATCATAGGTAGAATTAAGCCAAAGACCGTGGCGAAATTGGCCAGTCGCGATGAAACTTTAATACCTAAAACATTAATTAAGGTTACCGACCAAAATATCACTAAGATCGTAATGATTAAATATTCAGGATTATGTGCCAAAGCCGGTGAAATAGTAAAACCTAGGGTCGCCGCTACGAAAGACAAAATCGCAGGATAGTAAAATACATTTTCAACCCATTGAAACCAAACCGCTAAATATCCTATTCTAGGACCAAAAGCTTGTTTACACCAAACGTAAATACCACCTTGCTCTGTTGAGGTAGAGGCTAACTCAGAAGAGACCATCGCGCTTGGCAAAAGAAAGAAGATACAGCCTAAAACAAAAAAGAAAATTAAACTACTACCAAACATAGCTGTCGCCGGTAAATTCCGCACGCTATCAACAGAACCTGCTGTTATCATGGCCAAACTAAAAACGCCTAATACGCGGCGTGAGTTCTTATTATTTTTCATGTGCCCCCAAAATTTCTAATTATAAAAAAGGGGCGAGTATAACGGATCGCTTAGGGATCCCGAGCTCTAATTCCTAAATCGCCCCCAAAACACAACAATAAAAGTATCCTTTGTAAAACCCGCACAACTACGGACACAACTGCTTGCTCCTTGACCAATTACTAGTTAAAATACGCGCCCTTCTACCCTGTAGAGGGTTATTTATATATAGGAAAAGAACAAATGGTTAAAATTCGTTTATCAAGAACTGGCGCAAAAAAACGTCCTTTTTATCATGTTGTAGCGACTGACAGTCGTAAAGCACGTGACGGTCGTTATCTTGAACGTCTTGGTTTTTACAACCCTATCGCTAAAGGTGAAGAAGTGATGTTGAAAATTGAAGATGCACGTTTAACTTATTGGCAAGAAAATGGTGCGCAATTAACTGAACGAGTTGCAAACTTGCTGAAAGAACAGAAAGCTAAAGATTCTGAGGTTGAAGCCGCTTAATTGTGACTGCAACAAAAACAGATAAGTTTATAACCATAGGGCGTTTTGGTGCGCCCTACGGTGTAAAAGGCTGGATGAAAATCCAGTCTTTTACTGTACCTGTTGAAAACATTTTAGATTACGAACCTTGGTATATAGAGCAAAATGGTGACTGGCAGGCAATTAGTCTAAGTGGTCAGCGTAAGCACAACCAAGGCGTTGTCGCTACAATCGAAGGTTGTGATGATCGCGAGCAAACCGTGCAATATCGTAATGTTGATATCGCCGTGCCGCGCAACGAGCTACCAGAGCTCGAACAAAATGAATATTACTGGACAGATTTAGAAGGCTTAAAAGTTAATACCGTAACCGGTAAAGAGTTAGGCATTATCGACCATGTTTTCGCCACTGGCGCAAATGATGTATTAGTTGTTAAAGGTGAGAAGGAACATTTAGTCCCTTATCTTTTGGAACAAGTCGTTAAAAAAATTGATCTCGACAACAACACTATGTTGATTGATTGGGACACGGAATTTTAACAATGCAAGTCGGTGTTATTAGCTTGTTCCCCGACATGTTTACGGCTTTAAACGAAGGCATTCCAAGAATAGCCCAAGAAAAGCAACAATTAGAATTAATGTTCTGGAACCCGCGCGACTTTGCTGAAGATAAACGGCAAACTGTCGATGATACACCATATGGTGGCGGCCCAGGCATGGTGATGAAGGTAGAACCTTTACGCAAAGCTATCCAAGCGGCACGTAAACAACTACCCAAAGCGAAAGTTATTTATCTTTCACCCCAAGGTGAGCGCTTTAATCATCAAGCAGCGGACAACTTAGCCAAAGTGGAGCAAGTTATTTTACTTTGTGGCCGCTATGAAGGAATTGATGAACGGTTAGTCCACTTAGAAGTCGATGCAGAATGCTCGATTGGCGATTATGTCTTAAGTGGTGGTGAATTAGCAGCCATGGTAATGATAGATGCCATCGCTCGCTTATTACCGAATGTATTAGGCGATGCTGCCTCAGCAAGTGAAGATTCATTTGCCACAGGCTTACTCGACTATCCGCATTACACCAAACCTTCGGAAGTAGAACAGTTACAAGTACCAAAAGTACTATTGAATGGTAATCACCAGGCAATAAACCAATGGCGCTTAAAACAAGCCTTAGGTCGAACTTGGCAAAGACGACCAGAGCTTTTACAAGAATTTTCGTTAAGTGTAGCCGAAACGGCTTTACTCGACGAATTTATTACAGAAACTAAGTGTAATCAAAGTTAACTATTAACTTTGCTCTGACTTAAAAAGGAGAAAAATATGAGTGCGATTATTAAACAGCTCGAAGAAGAGCAAATGAAAAAAGATTTACCTGCTTTTAAAGCTGGCGATACCGTTATCGTTCAGGTAAAAGTAAAAGAAGGCACACGCGAGCGTTTACAGGCTTATGAAGGTATGGTTATTGCCAAGAAAAATCGTGGCATTAATTCTTCTTTCATTGTACGAAAAATTTCACACGGTGAAGGTGTTGAAAGAACATTCCAAACACACAGTCCAGTGGTTGACAGTGTTACTGTGAAGCGTCGTGGTGATGTTCGCCAAGCGAAACTTTACTACTTACGTGAATTACGTGGTCGTGCTGCTCGTATTAAAGAGAAAGTATAACGTTCTATATTTCCTTAGACGTCATCCCGGAATTTGCCTAGCAAGTATCCGGGATTTTTTTTGAATAATACTTTGAACTTAGGAAATCTCGTGCGTGTGCCAAAATAACCTTACGTTTGAATAATATGTACAGAGCTCGAATAAGAAGAATCATGATAAGAACGTCCTAATAAACGAAACCAAAACTCACCATAAGCCTGTTCACCACTTAGCATGGCCTTTAACTCAGTATTAATGACCGGAATTCGCCCGAAAACAGTTTTATCGGCTGGTCGTTCATGAAAGTAATAATCTAACCATAAAGGGTCATAACGCTCAATAAATAAAAGAGCCGCCAAATGAGCTATCGAATTTTCATCAGTAACTTGTAACATACAAGCGTACATTCGTATTGTAATCAAATATCCATTTATTGCTTTTTGTGATAAACGTAAATGACGTGCTGACAGAAAAATAAGTTGATTTGCGATCTTCTCTACCTGTTCATACGGTAAAAATTGTATGTGCTCATCATTACTCTCATGTGACGAAAATATTTTCTGTGAATTAGAATACAATGGACGATATAAATTTACACTGCCATAAGTGCTCATTTCGGAATAACCTGGCACTAAGTAATCATCAGCAATCGACATATCAGAGGCTTTAAAAGTAGAAAACTCTGTCTCTAATGCAGCGGCTATCACTTTATATTCAAATAATGCCACAACTAAAATACCATGTGTTGATAGAAGATTAATTTCTCTCAGCAAAGAAAGGATCTCTTTACTCGAGCATTGATCTAAATGATGCAACATCACCACAAAAGGCATATCATTTTCAATAGCACGAACCGCACATGCTTTAATATCAGTCCAGGTAAACATCGTTGCTTCACCATGGTTTTTATAGAGTAAGTTAGCTACCATTTTTTGGATCATTGCTCCAAATATCTTTGTCACAATACCCAAAATCAAAACCAGTGATGTACCTCTGGCCAAACTTTTGGTAATACTAGGATGCGAGTAATCGTCAATGAACATGTATTTAACTAAGATAAAACCAATCACGCCAACCACAACAATTTTTGGGCCCCACTTGATTAAGAAATGTCGTGTCCAGGCTCTGATTAAGCGCCACCAAAAATGTTTTGGATGCTGTAAAACCTTTTTATAGACATCTGTTTTTAAGGTATCTTCTTTTACGTCGGCAATCGACTTCCAGGGATCTAATTCAATAATAAGATAATTTAATGATTCCCAACTAGCACGCAGCTTATCAAACACATCATTATGTCCAGAACTACCATGACTGCGGATGGCAATGCTAGGGATTTGTATATGACTATTTTTATTGGTTTTTCTTTCCTTACCAATAGTCGCAAACATTTGTTTATAGAAATTCACGGTTGCTGAAACAATCGTACTGATACTTGGCAGAACATGCTTCACTTTTTCAGTCATAATAATTCAACACTCCTTATTGCAATACAACTAAATCATACAGCATAGTCAGTTCACTGCAAGGCTATCGTTTCAGATAATCCCCATGCGTCTCACGAATGAAAAAAGTTACAATTGCCGCGAGAATTAAACCCAGTGGTAATATTACTAATGCATGCTCGTAGTTAACATTATCAAAGACACGATGCCCATTAAGCATTTTACCTGTCCAGCGAGCGTCTAACATTTTACCAACCATTGGCTGTAATAACATTCCACCGAACATGACTAGCATATTATTAATAGCGACAGCTGAACCTGCGATATTAGGAGAACAACTTTCTCTGGCAATGGCAAAGGTGATATTTTCAACACTTGAAAACATACCAAATATTAAAAACATAGCAAATACAATATCAACTGGAATCTTTGCTGTAAAAAGCATCAGACCCAGTAACATCGCCGCGACAAGGCTGCCAATAATAATAGGATTTTTGCGTTGATGAAGACGGTCTGAAATAAAACCGATCACAGGACCACCAATCGCCCAACCTAGAAAGATCATAGAAACCGCACCTGCAGCCTGATACGACGTAAAACCACGCGCTTGTTCTAAATAAGGAATACCCCAAAGCTCAGCGAAAACCGAAGTTGGAATATAAAGTAGACCACCCACAATACCGGCTAACCAAATTTGTGGTTTTTTTAAGGCCTTAATTACGTCTCTTATGATATTCTTTAAATTAACTTTTTTGTAAATTAACGCATCATCATCTTTTTTAACAGTATTACGGACAATTGACCAAATGACTATACTGAGTAAAACACCAAAAACAGCGGAACCATAAGTCGTATATTGCCAACCAAATTTTTGCACTAAGACCGTTAAAGCATTTTCACCAATCATCGCCCCGATCATGCCGAGTGTTGTGGCAAGTCCAGCCACTGTCGCAAAGCGATCTGGGCGTAACCAAATAGCGGCTAATTTTAAGACACCTACAAATGCAAACGCTGAACCAAAGCCAACTAAAAATCGACCTGTCGCAGCCACCCAAACCATATCTGTCGCGGCAAAAAGAAATGAGCCAAGAGCACAGCACAAGATGGCAATGGTAAGAAGCAAACGAGGACCATAGCGATCCATAAGGACACCAACCGGAAGCTGCATCGGTGTATAGGCATAGTAGTAGAATGCGACTAGATTTCCGAGAGCACCACCCCCGAGGCCATAGGTGCGCATTAAATCACTGGTAAAAACATCAGGTGAAATTCTTAGAAAATACTCATAGCAGAAAAAAAGTGCCCCTAAACCCCAAACTAACCAGCCATAAAAGTGAGTAGCTTTGACTTTGTTGCTCTGCATATGTTTTTCGGCTCCTAAAAAGCAGATGATAATAGCGAAAATGATTTACAAAAGCCAGAAAAACAACTATTGCTGTTTATTGTTTAATAAAAGAGCATTCCATTAATAATCTATTAATATTCCAATCGTATAATCATCACTCACTAGGGAATACCATACCCTTATAATTATTAATGCTATAGCCGCTTTCACAATTAAAGGAAGGCCATACAAGAATAAAAACAAGAAGAACAAAAACAAGAATAATAAAAATAAGAATAATAAAAATAAGAAGAAGAGCGAAAATAAGAAGAAGAAGCACAAAAAGAAGAAGCAGTACTTAGAAACTGTCGAATACTCAGAAAGCGGTTAATTTAATTAACTGCTTTTTTTTTAAAGTTTTTTTCCATAAAAAAAGCGCTCTAAAGAGCGCTTTTTTAAGACTTAAAAACTTATTCAGGCGTATCCGCTGTATCCGCTTTCTTTGCAATCGTACGTTTTTTACCGAAACGTTTATTGAAGCTATCCACACGTCCAGCAGTATCAAGTAATTTCTGCTTACCGGTATAGAAAGGATGACACATTGCACATACCTCAATGTTCAAGTCATGCCCTGCTGTTGAGCGGGTTTTAAAACCATTACCGCAACTACAAGTCACTGATATTTCTTCGTATTTAGGATGAATATTTTTTTTCATCGTTCTTTCCTCTAAGATGGTACTGCTAAGTAGCCGCGAATTGTAGCGAAGATAATCGGTGATAGCAAGGGTTTTCCGGGCTTAAATAGATTTTCTTTAGTTAAACGTCGCCAAAACTGGCGTGTGATCCGAAGGCCTCTCCAAAGTTCTAGGTAATTTATCGATAATAACTTCGCAACATTCTTCGGCATAAGCGGTATTGGCCAAGATCAAATCGATACGCATGCCAAGGTTTCGACGAAATGCAGCTTGCCGATAGTCCCACCATGAGAACTCACCACTTTCTGGGTTAAGTTGTCGATAAACATCAATCAAGCCAAAATCTAACAAACCAACTAATGCTTCTCGTTCTGGCTTACTACACAGTACAGCATCTTGCCATTTTGCCGGATCATGCACATCGATATCAGCAGGCGCGATATTAAAATCGCCCAACATCACAAACTTGCTGTAGGTCTTTAACTGTTCTTGCACATATTGGGTTAAATGTTGTAACCAATTTAGCTTATAGGCATACTTTTCCGAGCCGACTGCAGAACCGTTAGGGATATAAAGGTTAAGAATACGCACACCTTCAATTGTCACACCTAAAATACGGCGTTGTGGGTCCTCTAAAGTTGGAAAATCTGTCACGATGTCACTGGCTGGCTTTTTACTGATCACAGCCACTCCGTTATACGTTTTTTGCCCAGCAAACACAACATGATAACCTGCAGCCTCAATGGCTTCTTGCGGAAAATTTTCATCTGTGGATTTGGTTTCTTGAAGCACCAAGACATCCGGCTGGTTTACTTCTAACCATTGCAACACATGTTCGAGGCGAACTTTGAGAGAATTAACATTCCAGGTAGCTATTTTCATTAAAGATTAATACTCACTTAAGTTTATGGTATTATCATGCGCCGTTTTTGGGCTAATAACAATTATTGAAGGATAGTGTCGTAAATCATGCAACAAGTCAAATCATCAATTTCCGAAGGGTTCTCATCACGATGGGGTTTTATTTTTGCAGCAGCAGGTTCTGCCGTTGGTTTAGGTAATATCTGGAAGTTTCCTTATATTACTGGCGCGAATGGTGGTGGTGCATTTGTCCTTATTTATATAGCAGCGGTATTAGTCATCGGCTTACCTTTATTAGTCGCCGAAATCAGCATCGGTCGTATGGGTCGCGAAAATCCAGTTGACGCATTACTGAATATCATCAAAGCTCATAAAGCCAGTAAGCTGTGGAGCTTAATTGGTTGGTTTGGTATATTAGCAGCCTTCTTAGTGTTATCGTATTACAGTGTCGTCGCAGGCTGGACCTTAGATTACACTGTACATTCTTTTAGTGGTAACTTTGAGAACCTGACTCCAGTTGAGGTGGGTAATTTATTCGATGGCCTATTAGCCAACCCTGGTAAACTCCTACTGTACTACACCATTATTATCTTCGTCACAGGCTTAATTATTGCTCGCGGTATTAGTAAAGGAATTGAAAAAGCAGTTTTCATTCTGTTTCCAGTATTAGTCATCATCTTACTTGCACTTGTGTTTTATGCTGCGCAAACTGGTTTTTTAAGCAAAGGTTTAAGTTATTTATTTCACCCGGATTTTAGCAAAATAAGCGACCAAAGCATTTTAGCCGCTATTGGCCATGCCTTATTTTCTTTGAGTTTAGGTATTGGTACGATGATCACTTATGGTGCTTATCTGCCGAAAAAAGTATCAATTGGCTTTACGGCAGTCGTTGTCACTATTTTTGATACGGTTATCGCTTTGCTTGCCGGAATTACGATTTTTCCTATTGTATTTGCCCACGGCTTAACACCATCGGCAGGGCCCGGTTTAATTTTTAAGACGTTACCGATTGCTTTTGCAAAATTACCGTACGGTCATCTCTTCGCCAGCTTATTTTTCATCATGCTTATTATTGCAGCATTAACATCAACCATATCATTGCTTGAACCCTCAATAGCACTTTTATTAAAACGCACTAAATTATCCCGTGTGAAAGCGACAACCTTAAGCTGTGCCGTCGTTTGGTGTGTTGGCTTATTAAGCTTATTCTCATTTAATATTTGGGCCAACTTTAAAATCTTTAACCTAACTCTATTTGAGCTGGTTGATTTTATTACCTCTAATTTAATATTACCTATCAATGGATTCTTCTTAGCCATTTTCATGACATGGATTATTAAGCGCGGAGATTTAGTTGAGGAATTGAATATGCAAACCAGTCTATTTAAAATCTGGTTTACGGTGTTACGTTACATAACACCGATTGGCATATTAATTGTCTTGTTGCATGGACTTATTTAGACATTCTTTGTAATACGGGCACAAAGCAAAATACGGCTGCGGAAATAATAATAGCGCCCCAGCCAAATTTGTCGAAAGTTTGTGTATAGATGTGCAGCGACACAAGGGGATCCCCTTGTAATTTACTTGAGACACTTGCCCACTTTGCTAAGTAACTTCCTAGCATAGCAGCGCCCACTGAGCTCAAATACCAGCCACCCATCATCAAACCAAGATATTTATGAGGCACTAATTTTGCCACCATGGCAACGCCTAAAGCGCTGACCAATAGTTCTGCTACACTTTGTAGAAAATAGCTTAACACTATCCACCAAGTTGACATTAATCCCTGTGCATTAGCAGTCCCTTTAGCCCAACTCAACACTAAAAATCCTATTCCCATCAAAAAAGTACCTATGGCAAACTTCATCGGAATAGAAACACTGCTTTTTCTTTTATTCATAAACTTATATGCGCCCGCCAAAAGAGGCGCTAATGTAATAACAAAAAATGGGTTTAATGTTTGATAGGTTGATGCTGGGATTAACATACCAAAAACATGTCTATCGATATTACGCTCAGTAAATAAATTAATCGACATTGGCGCTTGAAAATATAAAGCAAAAAAAGCAGTCGCAATAATAATTAGAAAAATACAAACTAGAAAACGTGAGCGCTCTTTATCGTGCAAACGCATGGCGATAAAACAAAAATAAACGATAGCGGCAATACAACCTGCATACAAGACCCATTGTGCAATAGTAGAATGTTGGAATAAAAATATACTTAAGCCAATAGCCACAATTGCACCCACAACCAACACTGGTACTTTGCGCCACTCTAAGGCTTCTAAGCCGGCTCGAGATCCTGCATCTTTAATTAATCTAATACGGCTAATGAAGGTTGTTAAACTGACTAGTAAGCCAATACCCGAAATTCCAAACGCGTATGACCAGCCAAAATGATGTGCGACAAAACCAGAAACTAAAATACCACAAAAGCTCCCCACGTTAATCGCCATGTAGAATAAAGTGTAACCACTTTGTAAGCGAGGATCGCGACGTCCGTACACCTTACCCAATAAACTTGCAGGACTTGGTTTAAAAAAGCCATTACCCACAATAACGAAACTCAATCCTATATAGAAAAATGTTTCGCCAGAAATCATTAATAAAAAATACCCCACTGATAACAATGCAGCGCCCACGACAAGTGCACGACGATAGCCGATGACTCTATCGCCAATCCAACCACCAATCATAGGAGTAATATAGAGCAAGGCGGCAAAGGACCCAAAAACAGCATAAGCTTTATCATCAGAAAATTTAAAGACATTACTCATATACAAGACTAATAGCGCGCGCATCACATAGAAACCAAACCGTTCCCACATTTCAACAAAGAATAATAGATAAAATGCTTTTGGTTGGCCTTTAGGATATTCTTGAATAGTGTTACTTTCCGTGTTCATGTGTTCGCTTCTGTGATGGTTATGTGTTCTGAACTATATTCATATAGTCTCGATAAGACTATACAATATACAGAAGATCACATCTGATATAAAATGATTCCTTTGAATAACCAAACAGAAAACGTTTTTCCGTATAATTTTTGAGCAAGTATGAATGAAACGATAATACACACATGCAATAGCCTGCAACAAATGCAAACTATTGCAGCAGAACTGGTACAGCAATGGCAACCTGGCCAAGTGATCTGTTTAAGCGGCACACTAGGAGCCGGCAAAACCACATTGGTCCAAGCCATGCTGCAAGCCATGGGTTATCAAGATAAGGTCACTAGCCCAACTTTCACCATTGTCGAGCCGTATACTATTAACGATCTCGAAATATACCACTTTGATCTATATCGTTTAGAAAGCCCCGATGAATTAGAAATGATTGGTTTTCATCATTACTTCAACCCAAACAGCATTTGCTTCATCGAATGGCCAGAAAAAGCCGGAAATGCCCTGCCCAAAATAAACTGGCATATCAATATTGAGGTATTAGCTGATCTGCGCCAAATTACCATCACTCAAAATCCTAACAACATTTAAAATCGTGCATTTATTTGCTACTATTGCGCCATGACATTCAAACGCGGCATTATCCTCACCTTTGCATTACTTTTCTCCAGCATTCTTTACGCTGCACCAGTTAAAATCACCAATATCCGTGTCGGCACCACCAGCGCCTACCAAATAGTTCTGGATATGAGCGGACCTGCAACATTTGACCAATTCACTTTAAAAAATCCTAATCGCTTAGTCATCGATATTAAAAATGCCGTAAAAGCATTTACGCCAAGCCAGTCAATATATCGCGGATTCCCTGTCGGCAACCTCCGCTTCGCAACAAAGAAAGGCAATGATTTTCGTTTAGTTTATGATTTAAATACACCTTGTCGTGTTAATGCCAGTAGCTTAAAACCCAGTGGCTCACGTGGTTACCGTATTTTACTAAAGCTAACGCCAACACAACACAATCCTAATTTATTAACCTTGCGCAACACGACTGCTGCTGCTGCAACGACAAAAGAAAAAATTCAACCAACAATAGAACAAAATTACCAGCCTAGCCAGACCAAAGCGAAAAAACTACGTGACATCGTCGTCGTACTCGACCCAGGACATGGCGGAAAGGATCCAGGGGCTACAGGCCCACAGCATACTCATGAAAAAGTAATCACCTTAGCCATCGGACTTAAAGTCCGACGAGATTTGCAAAAAATTCCAGGAATAAAAGTCTATATGACACGCACACGCGATGTTTATCCTACCCTAGGCCAACGCTTAGCGTTAGCTAGACGAGTCAAAGCCGACTTATTCATATCAATTCATGCTGATGCTTTTAAACGCCGATCAGCTCGTGGGGCAACCGTATTCGCACTGTCGCGAGGTCGCGCCACATCAGAAGCCGCTCGTTGGATAGCCGAACGAGAAAATAAATCCGAGCTATTAGGCGGAGTTGATTTAGCCGACAAAGGCTACATGTTACGTAGTGTGTTAGTTGATTTATCGCAAACGGCCACTATTGGCCTAAGCCTAAAGCTTGGTAAAGACGTGGCAAGTGGCTTAAGCCGCATTACCAAAATGCATAGCTCACGAGTCGAGCAAGCGAGCTTATATGTATTAACGTCACCTGATATTCCAGCTATCTTAGTTGAAACCGGCTTTATCTCGAATCCTTATGAAGAACGCCTACTGCGTTCTTCAAGTCATCAAACAAAAATTGCTTTAGCCGTTAGTAATGGTGGGAAACGTTATCTCATTGAAAATCCAATCCAAAATACAGTGTTTACCGCTCGTACTTTTGGGGGCAAATATATTGTTAAAGCGGGTAATACCATTTCGGGTCTTGCCGCAAAATTTAAAGTTTCTATCGCCAAATTAAAACAAGTTAACGACTTTAAAAGCAATAAACTATTTGCCGGACAAGTTGTACGTATTCCAGCCAAATGAACCCACCACTGTCTGAACAAGAATTACTTGAACGCTGCACAAGCTTACTGAGTAAAACCTTAGGTGATATCGCCGAACAATTTATGCAAAATGTTCCAGAAGATTTTTTAAGAGAAAAAGGATGGGTTGGCCAATTAATGGAACAAGCCTTGGGCTGTAGTGCTGGCACAAAAGCTGAACCAGATTTTTTAGAAATTGGCGTTGAACTAAAAACCTTACCTCTTAATGCTGCACAGAAACCAAAAGAGTCCACCTTTGTCTGCGCCGTACCGAAAAAAATTGCTCTGTACTGGCATGAGTCTGTAGTATGGAAAAAGTTAAACCGTGTTTTATGGCTACCTATCGAGGCCGATAAAAATATTCCTATTGCCAAACGACGTATTGGTCAGGCGATTTTATGGAGCCCTACGGCTAAGCAAGAAGCAATTCTACAACAAGATTGGCATGAACTTACCGAGATGCTGACCCTTGGTCAATATGACCAACTCACTGCGAAACATGGCACTTATTTACAATGTCGACCGAAAGCTGCCAATGCAAAAGTACTGCGGGAAAACATTAATGCTGAGGGAGAAGCTGAGTGGATAATACCACGAGGTTTTTATCTTCGCCCAAGCTTCACCAAAATGATTTTGCACACTTAAGATTTTCGCGAGAATAAAAATATCGCAAAACAAAAGAACACCAACGGCAACATTAAAGCCGCAACCAATGGTGGAATTTGATAGACCAGTCCAAACTGACTTAAGAACTCATTCAAAATATAAAAGACTAAACCAACCGTAATTCCCGACAAAAGACGCAAACCAATACTCACCGAACGCAATGGCCCAAAGATAAAAGGAATAGCAACTAAGATCATAATGATTGTCAACAAGGGTTGAAATATACGTGACCAAAACGTCAACATAAGACGATTTGAACTGCTAACATCTGAAGTTTGTAATTGTGCTTGTGCATCTAATTCAGACAACGATAAAAATTGTGGATCTAATTCCGCGAATTGATGCAAGTCAAAACTCAATGGCCAACTCTCAGTTGCCTGAGTATTCACTGTCACTTTTTGCTTACCAATCGTTGACGTTTTTACATGGCTAAAATGCCAAACATTATCTGTTTCAATTCCCTTATCTGCTGTGCTAGCCGATTGTAATTGATGCTCAGCATTAAAATGGAAACGAGTAACACCAAAAACCTCTGTTGGTTTATAAATTCGCTTAATGGTGAAAAAATCATTGCCCTCTTTTAACCATACTCCACGCAAAGTTGAAACAGCTTGGCCTTTATTTTTAGCCGTCGCCTTCATGTCATTGGCAAATTGTCCTAACTGCGGTGCCAAACCTTCACCAATAAAAGTAGTTAACACAATTAAAATCAGCCCGGCGCCAATCACTGCAGTCGCAATGCGTACTAATGATAAACCTGAGGTTCGCATTACCGTTAACTCACTATAAGAAGCTAACGAACCCAAACCAACCAATACACCAATTAACATAATGGTAGGAAATATTTGATAAATTGCCATCGGCAATGTCAGAAAAACATATTCTAATGCATTTACAAAGCTATAGTTGCCATCACCGATTTGATGCGTTTCACTTAATAAATTCGCAAAAATAATTAAACCGCAAAAAATCAATGCAACCATTAATGTGGAAATAATCAATGTTTTACCAATATACCAATAAATCTTCATGAGCGTATCCGCCGAGTGAGCCCGTAATATTTTATATAATAAATCGCAATACCAAACAACATAATAATTTGCACCCACCACAAACCAATACCTGGGTTAATAATACCCTTACTCATTAAATTACGGCCCACAAACAACAGAATCGCATAACCTAGATACACAATGATTGCCGGTAAAAACTTAGCATACCGACCTTGACGCGGCTGCACTTTCGACATTGGGACAGCCAATAACGTGAGAATAACGATTTGAAAAATCAAACCGAAACGCCATTGCAACTCAATATTATCTTCTAGCTGACTACGATTTTTCCATAGCTGAGCTGTAGTAGCACCATCTAGGCGCTCATAAGATTGTGAGGTTAAACCTGAATGTAACAGCAAAGCATAGTTTTTATATTGACTCACATCATAATCCGCTTGCCCAGGAATACCTCTGTATTGATATGAACGACTGGTTTGCAAATAAGAATGTCCATTTATTTCCTGTTGTTTAGCATGCCGAATAAAACTCACTGTCCAATTATCATTTTTTTGACCCTTGGCAGGCTCAGCTAACTGCGCTAAAAATAAATCACTGAGTTTATTTTTGTTATGATTAGTTTGGCCGACATACAAAATTTGTTTACCATTATTAAACGCACGGAATTGCCCCGGCACAACGGTACTTAAAATATTATCTTGCGAATGAGTCAGAATTTTACCTTTCTCTGCGATAATACGCGGCGTGACATCTAAGATGAGATAAGCACTAACAATGAGCACCAACAATGCCGGAACTGATGCATAGCAAAATAGGCGCAGGTTGCTGAATCCGGATGACTGCAACACAACCATCTCACTTTCGGCATATAAGCGACTATAGGCGAGCAATAAAGCGAAAAAGAAAGCAAATGGCAAAAGAAAGGTGAGTAAGAATGGGATGTTAAGCAACATTAAGTAGCCAAAATAACCAAGTGACAACGCACCTGCGGCGATGCGGGATAGATAAGCAGAAGCTTGGCTAACCAACATGATAATTAACAACACGGTCAAAATGGCCAGCATCATCAATAAGACTTCTTTCAGTAAATAGCGGAATATAATCATTTAGTGGGCTGATTCCTTCGTTAGGAGGGATTATCGCAATAAAGCAAGAGGTTGTAAAACGACAGCATCAAGAGTTGTCGTTTTTAAGCGTTAAAAATGATAGAATGCACGGCTTAAAATCAAGAAAAGGCCCTACTCTTATGAAATTTACAATAATAAAAAGAACATCTACTCTTCCAAAAACAGACTGTTTGATCGTGCCTGTCTTCGCCAAAGGGAAGATTGCTGGGCAACTGCCAGCAGGTAGTGTAAAGAAAGAGATTGCACAAATTATTAAGCAAAAAGATTTTACCGGGCAGTTTGGCCAACTTCAGCTCTTATCAACAACCAAACCTCGAGTATTGTTGCTAGGCTTGGGAGATGTTAAAGAACTTCATCGATATAAAATATCTGGACTAAGCGACATGCTTTGTGCCGCATTAAAAAAGCTACCTGTTAAACAAGCAAGCTTTCTCATGCAGGGATTACCTAGCAAAGCCGTGTCAATGTTTGAATTAGTACAAGCCACTTGTTGTGCACTTAATAATAGCATTTATCAATATACCGTCTATAAGAAATCCACAGTAAAAAATCGTTTAACACACATTAATTTTATGATTGATGCTAAAGAAATGACGCAAGCCAAAAAAGCATTAGGGCATGCTGTTGCTATTAATAACGCGGTTAACCTAACTCGTGACTTAGTCAACGCACCACCAAGTTTAGCTACCCCTACTTACATTAGCCAACAAGCTCAAAAAGTAGCAAAATCGCACGCTAAGTTAACCTGCCAAGTCTTGGATGAAAAAGCCATGCGCAAGTTAAAGATGCGCGCTGTATTAGCTGTCAATCAAGGAAGTGCTGAGCAGGCACGATTGATTGTATTAAATTATAAAGGCGGTAAAACAGGTGACAAACCAGTAGCCCTAGTGGGTAAAGGCGTCGCTTATGATTCTGGAGGTTACTCATTAAAGCCTGCTTCATCTATGGAAAGCATGAAATGCGATATGGCTGGCGGCGCTAGTGTCATAGGCACAATTGCCGCGATTGCTGAAATGAAATTACCCATTAATGTTGTTGGTATCGTACCCGCTGTAATGAACATGGTCAGTGATAAAGCTTTTGTCGCCGATGACATCATTACCGGCATGAGTGGTACTACGATTGAAGTTTGTAATACCGATGCTGAAGGCCGTTTAATTTTAAGTGATGCCCTTACTTACGCCAAAAAATTCCAACCTAAAACCATTATTGATATCGCCACCTTAACCGGTGCTCAAGTTGTCGCACTCGGCATGGTAAATACCGGCTTATACAGCCGAAATGAGAAACTAGTCACTAAGCTATTAACGGCCGCTAAACAAAGCGGTGACAAAACGTGGCACATGCCACTTGATGATGAATATCAAAAATTAATCGAGAGCAAAATTGCAGATGTAAAAAATGTCGGTGGTCGTTTTGCCGGCAGTATTACAGCCGCTTGTTTTCTAGAACGCTTTGTTGACAAAAAGCAAGCTTGGGCGCATTTAGATGTGGCAGGAACTGCTTTTGCAATGGGTAGCTCAGTTGGTGCAACTGGACGACCTATTCCATTGTTAGTACAATATCTACAAAATATGGCTTAAATTATTATTGACAAAAAATATTTTACATAAAAAATAATACTCAAATAAGAATAAAAAAATGAAAATATACAATAAACTTGTTAAACAGCATGACAATAATGCTCGTAGAACTGATGAATTAAAAAATCTTTGTGGAGAAAGAATCCAAACGGATTCGAGTAACTTAGTCTACGGCTTACCAACTGTCTCCTTAGATAGAAGCGACATAACTTTCTTGATAACAGGTTGCCAAGGTGCAGGCAATCAAACTCAAAAAACAGTTGCCCGTGCGATGACTAAAACCTATGAACAAAACTATAGAGGCAAGAATATAGTCGGATTGTTATTAGGCGATAATGTCTATGACTATGGCGCCACTTCTGCTAAGGATCCCGCCTTTTACGATTGTTTTTCTTCACTATATCCGCATATTATAATCTTCCCCCATAAAAGTGGACACCAATTTGTTAAACTATGAAAAAAAAAGAGGTTACATATGTCAAAAAACGCAAGAAAATATACGGCAGAATATAAAGCTGAAGCACTGAAGCTAGCGCTAAGCTCAAGCTCGGTTTGAGGAGCAGCAAAAGATTTAGGGATGCCAGCAGCAACACTGCATACCTGGGTAACACA
>JAWUYR010000066.1:0-8839 GCA_034110705.1 Gammaproteobacteria bacterium
CCCTTAAATCCAATTCGTATTGAATTCTCCCCCCTACTTGTTTACTATAGCGCCTTAATCAACCAAGGACTCCATCATGACAGAAACAGTAGACGACCTAACCATAGAATACATCGATGAAGATGTAACTACCGTAAAACAATTAGACAAAATCGTCTTAACCAAAGGTGCTTGGGCTACTTTGATCTACCGTTATCAAGATTGGAACCGTACCAAAGAAGAATATGGCCCAGACAAATATTCTATTCGTCGCTACCAAAAACGAAATGGTGAATACCAGCAACGCTCAAAATTCAACATCTCTAGCAAAGACCAAGCTGAGAAAATAATTGCCGCATTAAACACTTGGATAACGGAGTGAATGACAACACCATATATGTTGTAATACCCGCTTATAATGAAGCTGCAACTATCAGGCAAGTCGTTAATAAAGTCTTGGCGATCACACCAAATGTGATCGTCGTTGATGATGGCTCAACCGATGCCACCATCATCGAGCTAAACAATCTACCCCTTACATTATTAAAAAATAGCGCTAATGCTGGTAAAGCTGCCAGCTTAATGCGTGGCATTGATTATGCTTTAAGTAAAAATGCTACTGCCATTATCACGATGGACGGTGACGATCAGCACGATGCGGCCGACATTCCTAAGCTTATTCATGCTTTTACAATTTATCCAAACAAACTCATTATTGCTGCTCGCTTAGAAAATAATACTGAAGCACCGAGCAACCGTTTATTCGCCAATCACTTTGCCGATTTTTGGGTATCGTGGGCATCTGGCCACAAAGTGCAAGATTCTCAATCGGGCTTTCGCTTGTATCCAGCTCGTTTGTTTAAAAAAGTACGGGTTCGATACAGCAAATATCGCAGCTTTGTCTTTGAAAGTGAGATCATTATCAACGCAGCTCGTCATGACTATTTAACGCAATCGGTTGTGATTAAATCCCGTTATCCGGAACAACGGCGCATGAGTCATTATCGACCTTGGTCGGATGTGACGAAAACCGTGCTAATGATTGCTGGTAAGATTATTCAGCGTGGATTCAATGTACCAGGCTTAATTCGAGTTTTACGCGAGTATAATAAAAAGTAACCTACAAAATCTCTTCCAACCCATACACCAATTCATTCAATCCCATCACTTGTTCACACGCCATACAAACACCTGGCATGTACGCTTCACGATTAAATGAATCATGGCGAATGGTGAGCAACTCACCCTCACCACCAAATAAAACTTCTTGATGTGCCAACAAGCCTGGCAAGCGAATGGAATGGATAGGCACATCATTCAATGTCGCGCCGCGCGCACCTAATAAAATTTCTTTATTATCTGCCCGAATATTTTGCCGCACATTATCTAGCATCTCTGCTGTTTTCACGCTGGTACCGGAAGGCGCATCTTGTTTTTTATCGTGATGTAATTCTACAATTTCAGCATGTGGAAAAAACTTTGCGGCTTGTTCGGCAAAACGCATCATTAAAATTGCACCAACACAGAAGTTCGGCGCAATAATACCTCCGAGCTTCTTTGCTGCGGCTTTAGCCTGTAATTCTTGTACTTGTTCTGGAATTAAACCACTACTACCAACCACTGGACGAACACCTGCTTCAATAATAATAGCCGTATTAATCATCACGCTTTCTGCGCTGGTAAAATCCACCACGACATCTGGCCTAAAGTCTTTTATTTTTTCTTGCAAACTATCACTACGGCCAGCGATCCCAACCAATTCTAATCCGGCATGGGCATTCACGGCCTTAACCGTCGCTTGTCCCATTTTGCCACCAGCACCTGTAACTAAAACTTTAATCATGTTTTCACCTTCTGTGTTTTTTGTAATAACGTCACCATAAATAATGCAGCAATAATAAAGACTACCGCTAATGCTATCCATAAATGTAAAACTTCACCAAACATTATCCACCCCCAAAATAAACCCGTTATCGCGACGACACAACCTACCAGGCTATAATAAACGGCACCGGCTAATTTTAAAAGCTGGAAGAAAATAATATAGCCTATCGACGATAAAATGATTTCTAATATCACCGCTAAGTTCGGAAGCGAAAAAGAAGTGAGCGGATAGAATTCATGCATGTCGAGAACTAAAGGTGTTACCATAATTGCAGAGGCAACCAGCATACCGGTTGCTAAACTTAAAGATGAGCTATCGTCTGGCCTGTCATGCACATTATATAAGGCACAAATCGCAAAAAAGAATGGCGTTAGTAAGGTGAGTAAAATCCAATGCAACATAGTACTGATTGGGAAACTCCATTTGCTACCAACAATAATCATAATCCCAATCACGCCAAGCAGCACACCCAACATTCGGCCCCAACTAAAATGCTCTTGTTTTACCATTAACGCAAGTGGATACATCATGATAGGAACTGTATTGACAATCACCGCCAAAATCCCCGCCTGCAAATGAGGTGCTGCAAAATACATATTGGTGTTTGGCAAAGTAATGCCCAAGATGCCCGCGATTAAATAATAACGCAAATAGCGAGGGCTAACTTTCAAACCGCCCTCTTTAACTAAGGTCACAATAAATAAAACCGCAGCCGGTCCTATTGATTGCCAAAAAGAATACCCTAAAGGAGGAACGCCATGAGTCATGGCATAACGAGCCAGAGAATAACCTGAGCCCCAGATAAGACCTAACAAGATCAACAATGTAATCGCTAATGTCGTCTTTTTTTGCATTCAGCCCTGTCCTATAGAAAACAGAAGTTATTATAAAGAAAAAATCGTGACATGTCGCCTATTTGAAATAGTGATGTGATTATCGGTCCAGATCATCGTGTTGATCCTTAGTAGAAAAAACTCATTCCCACCTTTCATCTTTCATTAATATTTCTTTGATATATTACTCATATATTAATAACAATTAAAGAAATTTTTATGCTTCTATATAAGTGTTATACCATATGGTGCCCCCTTTCAGACACTGAGAACAAACAAAACTTTCCCACTAAATGCCCACGATGCGATCAACCTTTAGGGCGAATACAACAGAGAATAACTGATAATGCTTTTGATAATAGAAAAAGCTGCATAGTGCCACATTGTACTTATTATAATCCTGGCAACACAGATACACCTTGCTCAGATTGTTCAGAACGCAAACGTAAACGACATATAGCTCTTCAGGGACACCGTCCTTTTCCATCTGGTAAATCTGCAAAAAGAATCTCTACTGACGAGTCAGATGATGATGATGAAGAACTAAATTTCACAAAGCGCTTCGCTGGAAGACTCACTCCTATTCAACTCTCTGGTTTAACTTATCCTGTTAGATTAAATCAACTATCCGTAATGCAATATACTGAAGAACCAATGAGTATGTCTGCACTTTCTTTTAATGGAAAACCCTTGTTAGTTTTTGGAGAGTCGTGCGCAAATGGTAACCATAGACATGAATTATTACTAGCACTAAACAGATTAAAAGAGATGGGGGTTAAATCAATTTTTTGTTTTCATAGCAAGAGAGCTCTGAATCGACTTAAATTTGAGTCTGGCATAACATCAGAAACACTACCAGAGTTTTATGAAAAATATGGATTTAAAGCCTATTGTAAATTTAACGGCGTTGATTTTCATATTGGTGATTTGGCTGAAGTTGGGCTTTCAGCCAAAGTATCCGATAAAATAAAAAATGAAATTTACCTATTACTAAAAAAGCACCATAATTTTGGTACTGTATTAAAGCATTGTTCTAATCCGGCGGGTTTACAATCACTCATTAATTATCTAAAGAAAGAGCAATTACCAACGCTATCCGCTGACATGAAAGAACCTACATTGCTTAATATGAACTTTATCCCTACTAAAAATCAGATCAAAGCCTATATAGGTGCAATATCATCTGCATTTCAAAACGGTGGCATGTATCTGCATTGTGCCTCTGGTATAGGCAGAACGGCTTTCTACGTTCTTTTATTAGTGATGTATTGGTCAAAATGCACATTTTCTGAGGCACTTGAGTTCATGGGAGATCAGTATCCGAGCTGTTATGGTGAGATTAAGGAAGAATATTCCATCTGTAAGCCTCATGAGCGCTTTACTGATTTGATTAGGTAATCTTTTTGTTACTTCCCTATTTTTTATACTTGGTAGATCACTATCTATAGACACCTGGAAATCAGGTAATAAGTAATTAATTTTTTAAACGCGAACCCAGCTTTAATAAAATCCTTTTTAGTATTATTTTAAATATGCCGCAACACCAGTTAAGAACATTTGCACAGCTAAAGTGGTGAGGATCATCCCCATTAAACGCTCTACGGCAATTAAACCGCGTTCGCCAAGAACTTTACGTAAAGGTTCAGACAATAATAAAATGAAAGTACTCGTAGCCGAGGCAATAATAACCGCTGAGACCACGATGAGCAAAGTACTATTGGCCTGGGTCGTAAAAATAGAAACAGTTGCCAAAGAAGATGGGCCTGCTATTAATGGCACTGCCATTGGTACTATAAATGGCTCACCAGCCGGTAACTTGGATTCTTCAGAATTATTTGGGAAAATCATTTTCATCGTGATCAAAAATAAAATAATACCACCGGCGATACGCAAAGCTTCTTCACTCAAGCCTAGGCCATGCAAAATATATTTGCCCGCAAAGGTAAATAAAAGAATAATTATAAAGGCAATTAAAGATTCACGCAAAATGATTTTTGGCCGACGCGAAGGCTCAACATTTTTTAATAAGGATAAAAAAACCGGCACGTTACCCATTGGGTCCATGACAAGAATTAAGGTAATAGCGGCTGAATAGATAGTCATGTCGTTAGGTCATCAACAAGTAAATAAGATGTGCAAATTCTAATACGAGACGCCTTAAAAGGAAAGCCTTTTTATTGAAGCTTTAGGCCTTTACAGTTCAGGCTAAGAGTAAGAGCATATACAAATTTACTATTAATTCTTATATTAGTAATTATAGTAAATTCAACAACCACGGACGTAGTAAGTGTTTTAGAATAGCAATAATTAACACCGTGCTAAACACAACCACTAACACTGACCATTGCCAATTCCACAAAACTAAACCAATCGCAATGCCTACCGCGGGCGGATGCTCGCAAGAGAAATACGTCATCGCTAACATAGTAAAAAATGCAGCTGCTGCTGCAAATAAAAGAGCACCGTCGGCCGTTGCTGCGCATTCAAAATCACTACAATGTAGAAAAATGCGTAAAGTGAAACTGCAAGCAACACCAATCACTAAACCAAAGATATACCCCCAAATCATTCGCCGGGCACGAGCCATAGCCGTGTCGTGTGCGACAAAAGCTAAAAATGCACTAGAGCCAATAGAGGTTGCGCCGATAGCGCTTAAAATAGCATCGGCCTTGGCAACTTTCTTTAAAAAGTACATAAACGTGAACATGATGACAAACACGATGAGCGATTGCCAAAGTAAGTGTAGGTTCTCAACTTTTGTACGACGGTGAAATAAACGCATTGCCTAGGCTTGCTCCTGAGTTTGCTTGTAATATGCTGGAGAGTTGGAGTGGGTAGAGTTTTAAACCATTAAACTACCGTCTGCACCCCATCTTCACTACCAACCAACAGTAAATCAGCACGTCGCTTGGCGAAAATCCCATTGGTCACGACCCCTGCAATATTATTCAACTGTTCTTCTAGCGCCACAGGGTTTAATATCCTCAGATTATACACATCCAAAATCACATTACCATTGTCGGTAATCACCCCTTGACGATATTCCGGTGCCCCACCTAACTTCACCAACTGCCGAGCGACATAACTACGCGCCATCGGCACCACTTCAATCGGCAATGGAAACTGTCCCAAAACATTGACTTGTTTGTCTAGGGTCGCGATGCAAACAAATTTATCCGCCACTGAAGAAATAATCTTTTCACGCGTTAAGGCAGCACCCCCACCCTTAATCATTTGCAAATGCCCGTTAATCTCATCCGCACCATCAATATACACAGGCAAAGACGACACACTATTTAAATCCACGACTTCTATACCAATCTTTCGTAAACGTTTCACCGTCTCATCTGAAGCCGCCACAGCCGCCTCAACTTTATGCTTAATACTCGCCAAAGCATCAATAAAGCAATTCACGGTGGAGCCTGAGCCTATGCCTAAAATCGCATCATTTTGTACATATTCTAATGCTGCTAATGCAACCTGTTTTTTCATCGCCTTTTGGCTCATAGTGCGTCCTTTACAGTGTGGTATAAATAAGTATAATAAGTGAACTTATTATACTCTACAAGGAAGTACAATGAAAAAATTATTCGTAACACTTGCCAGTCTTGGCCTAATGTCATCCGCCGCTTATGCCGCGACCAATCCAGTTAAAGATAGCACTAATCAACAAGGACATCCTTAATGTTACTGTGCAAGCGGGTATTGGTGGGATGCAAACATGGACGTCAAAAATTAAAGACTTTAGTATTTTTAATGGTTCAACAGTTGAGGTCGGCGGCCTAACTTATCGTTTATCCGGTGGCTACCTATTCCAGGTTTCTCATAAATTGCAAGTTGGGCCTGAGTTGGGTTATATGGGGTATGCACAGAATACTTATAAACTTCAACTTGTTGATACTTCTTACAATTTTACTACCTATAATGGCCATACTATCGATTTACTAGCCAAAGCGGTTTACTATTTTAATAGTCGTTTTGCCGTTTTTGGTAAACTTGGTTTTGCTTTTGTTAACCAAACGACGAAAATACTTGTTGACCCTAGAATATCAAAAACTCGATCAGCAACATTACCTAAAGCAAGTATAGGATTTGGTTATAATTTCACGCCACAAATTGGCATAAGCACTTCTTATGATACAATCTTTGGTGGTGCTAGTGCTTCACAGGTTGATCCATTTGGCAACTCTGATGATCTAACTAAAGTCGCTAACGTAAGCGCCTTAATGGTCGGCTTAAATGTGTCATTCTAAATCGTAACCACAACGTCATCCCGGAATTTGCGCAGCAAATATCCGGGATCGGCTAGAACTAAGTTGTATTCAAAAAGATTCCCGCGTACGCGGGAATGACGTGGGGACGTTACTCGCGAATGACGTACTAATAGAAACAAAAATAACCTTCTCTACAAGTACTCATCCTTCAACGTCACATAATGCTCTGCTGAATACTTAAAATACGCCAACTCAGCCTCAGTCAACCGTCGCACTTGCTTCACTGGTGAGCCTAAATAAAGATAACCACTTTCCAACACTTTGCCAGGCGGCACCAAACTATTTGCCCCTAGCAACACATGCTTTTGTAAGACTGCTTTATCTAACACCACGCTATTAATGCCAATCAAACATTCATCACCAATCGTGCAGCCATGCAACACCACGCGATGCCCAACGGTGACATCATCACCAATCATCAAGGCGTCGCCTTCAGGATTTATGTTATTAGCATGGCTCACATGCAAAACCGTGCCATCTTGAATACTGGTTCGCTCGCCAATATGAATGTTATTCACATCACCCCTAATAACCGTCGCCGGCCAAACAGAGCTATCATCACCCAAAGTCACATTACCTATTAGCACTGCGGAATCGTCAACCATGACTCTTTGGCCAAGTGTTGGCGTGTTGTTTTTAAACGTTCGAATATTCATATCTTTCTCCTATCGAATAGAACCATAGTAAACCCATTACCGAATTATTCAAATAGGCTCAAGCTATTAAAAAAAACAAATAGCTTTCGGCCCAATCCACCAAAAAGCTTGAAAATCCCCATTCCATCCCCATGTTTGGACTAACACCAACAGGAGATCCCCAAAAAATGGAACAATTCCGAGGAACCACCATATTATCCGTTCGCCGTGGCAACAAAGTTGTCATCGGTGGCGATGGCCAAGTTACTATGGGCCAGAGCATTATTTTAAAGGGCAACGCTCGTAAAGTACGACGCCTATACCACGACAAAGTCCTCGCTGGCTTTGCAGGCGGCACAGCCGATGCTTTTACTTTATTTGAGCGATTCGAATCCAAGCTCGAAGCTCATCAAGGCAATCTGACCCGTGCAGCGGTTGAAATGGCGAAAGACTGGCGTAGTGATAAAGTATTGCGCAAGCTTGAAGCTTTACTCGCCGTCGCAGACCACTCTGCATCGCTAATTATCACCGGTACAGGTGATGTTATTGAGCCTGAAGAAGGTATCATCGCTATCGGTTCCGGTGGCCCTTACGCGCAATCTGCGGCACGTGCCTTGTATGATAATACTGATTTTGATGCCAAAGATATTGTTGAAAAAGGCTTAAAAATCGCCGCCGACATCTGTGTCTTTACCAATCACAATCGCGTGATTGAAGAAATCGAATATTAAAGGAATAACTTAATATGACCATGACCCCAAGAGAAATTTCAGCCGAATTAAACAAACACATCATCGGCCAAGATGATGCCAAACGTGCCGTAGCCATTGCTTTGCGTAACCGCTGGCGTCGTATGCAAGTAGCTGAAGACTTACGCCCAGAAATCACCCCAAAAAATATTTTAATGATAGGCCCAACGGGTGTTGGTAAAACAGAGATTGCCCGTCGCTTAGCTAAATTAGCCAATGCTCCTTTCATAAAAGTAGAAGCCACTAAATTTACTGAAGTCGGTTATGTTGGTCGTTATGTTGAATCTATTATTCGTGACTTAGTTGATATCGCTGCAAAACGATTACGTGAGCAAGCCAAAATACGTGTACATGCCAAAGCTGATGAAGCGGCCGAAGAACGCGTGTTAGATGCCCTGCTACCTTCGCCGAAAAAATCGGGTGAAGATGAGAAAAAAGAAACCGAAGAATGAAAGTGAAACTTATAACATTTGTTTCAAATATT
>JAWUYR010000067.1:0-28720 GCA_034110705.1 Gammaproteobacteria bacterium
AATTGCAAATCGATTTTCATTTGGCTGTCATTGTCTTCTAGTTCATTTTCAACTCGGTATGATAAACCTGGCTCCGGTTTCCACTTCATATTTAATATGAACTCTTGGTTTTCTTACATTTTCTAATTTATCGTTAATACTACTCATTTTGGTCTCCTCATTTATTTCCTATAGTATACTGCATTTTTACTTTAATATTATAATGCATTTATGCATTATAAATGGCGTCTCCGTCATCACTCATTTCAACGCCCATTAATTTATAAGCGGCACTTCTTGCACCATCATCACTTACTAATTCACGCAATAACTCTGGGAACGATAAGCGCCCTAATTGTTGTGCGCGTTCTAGTAAATAAGGTAATGGTGATTGGGGTTGGGTTTGACGAAAGAAATGAGCCAGCTGGCCTATTTGTTGTAAAGCATCATCACGGTTAACAAGTGAACCAATATTCGTGGCCGATGTGGTCACCACGTTAACAGCCTCAATATCTTCTGCCGTTTGCGTTTCTGCCTTGTCGACTGCTATTGCAATAACAGGTTGAGCAAACGCTGTATTCTTCGTAATAAACCGAATATGGTCTGAAAAGTTTTCTAGTGCTTGTACAATTTTCGCTTGTGGCGGTGTATGGTTACCACATTTGTCGGCTAATAATGTATTCAATTCCAAGAAGGTTTGTTTAGCGCTTTGTAAATCTTGTGACAGTGTTTGATAGAAAGTTGATGATGATTCGGCGACAGAAATCTCTATTTGATCAAGAAAGATACTGCCTTCTTCACGTTTTTTCTTAATCACGTTTTTATCCGTGATTTTGGCATTATCAATAGCTTGTTGGTATTGCCAAAGTGCAAATGGACCACAGCTATTTCCTTCAGTGATTGCCACATGCCCTATTGGATTAATTAATGTGCCATCAAAGTCATCGCCATTTAAGCTAACAATAGGTGCTAGTCGAGTCTCAATACCCTCTTCATCTGGCAATGGATAAACATCACCCCAATATTGCTCAACTAATTGCATCATTAGCTGAAGGCTTTTTGCCATTCCGTCAAAACCATTGAGTCGTAACATAGCCTCTACTAACCACGAAGCAACTTCTAGATCTTTACTTTGCTCGCTTAATGCTTGAATGCACAACTTTGCCAATGAGTTCCAATCAGCTCGTTCATCAAGGTCTTGTCCCATCGCTTGTCGACTCTCAAGATCGCGTGCTGCGTTACGCACATCTTTCATTTGATAATACAGTGCATCCATTGATTGATCGTTTCGTAAATCATGGCCGACTTTATTGTCGGCATTGATTGGTTTTAAGCATTGTTCAATAGGAAGTGTCATACTCATTTTTTAGTCTCCTTATGATGTTTTGCAACAGCAGAATTTGTTATGGTCGGTGCAATCACTTCTGGCAATGCAAAACCTGTTAATTGTTTTAAGTTAAAGACATTGATATCACTCGGCCCAGTAACTTCAAAACTAGCGATATGTCCACGGAAGTTAATATCAAACTGATCCGTATCATCATCACTGCCTGGTTTAAATACGCCATAATGGAAAATTCTAAACAATGACCAAGCCCCACTAGCGCTATGAGCGTACTGGTTAGATTTAAAGGTTGTTAACACAATTCTAGAATCTTCAGAATTGAACGGTAATGGCCATGTAACACTGGTATCATTTTGTGGTCCATGACTATACTCAACTTTTTGTGGCCCAATCACAAACTCAATGCTGGTCGCCTTTTTATCTAAAGTTAATGGCTTAATTGTCATGCTAAGCTTCGCTTGTTTTGAACCACTTGGGAAAAATTCTTGACGAATAATTCGTGCGCGTTTAAAGACGTTGAAATGACTTTGTGCAATTTCAATAGTTAATCCATGTTGCGAGTATGGTGTCCAAGCATCACTTTCTGTATTCACAAATGGCTTAATATATTGATTAAAGTATGTTTCTAACGCACCGTTGTAGCCCAATAATTGATTAAAGGAATCCATAGTCACGCTTGAATAAGCTTTTGCATTTAATGGGAATCGACCACGCATACCGCTGTTATAGCTTGGTACGATAGTGTTATTCCATGCCGTGTTCATTTCATTATGTGCTCCACGAATGATAATTTGCCAACAATTGTTAGCTAAACTTTTCAACCATCGTTTAACTGGCTCTGGAGATTTACTCGCCAAATCCGTTAACTGTTTCATTGGGTTAGCTTGCTTACCTTCAATAACGGCTTTAGCCACCATAAAACTCGCTTTATCTTGATCAGGTGATTGTTGTAACTTCACAAGGTAGTCATGCAGCTTTGTTAACACTTTAGCCGTGTCATGCCAATTGGTTCCCCATCCAGCATTTTCTGTGTAACTGTTGACTGATTTAAAATGTGATTCCACATTAACGTCATCATGATTAATTCCCGCCGTGTTATCGTACACAACTGTCAATAAGCGTGACAAAGGAGAGTTACTACTGGTTAACATTGATAAGACATTGACCGCATCATTCAAATTATTAAACGGTTTCACTTGAACATTCGCTAATGCGGTATTCCAGGTTGATACATAACGCTGGTTATAAGTTGTCTGTAAACTGCTTTCTAAACTCGATTTACTGCTGCTTGCATCATTAGCCGTTGATAAACCGATGTCGCGGTTATCTTGTGCCACTTCTTCTGCTATCGATTCATATTGCTCAGAGAAAACATTATGATAAGCGCGTTTAGTATAAAGTGATGGAATTTGATATTTTACTTTGCCTTCACTAAAGACTTGTGAAAAATCATTACCAGCAGCACTTGAAAGATAAATCGCAGTATCATCACCAACATTAGCTCGTAGTGATAATAAACCGTAGGCACGTTGCGCTGGGTTAACTTCAGCTAGCTCACTTCGTATACGACCAATTAAGGTGCTATCTACAGATTGCTTTTCAATTGAACTGTTTAAAGCTAACTTTAAGAAATATTTTAATTGCACAGCCGTTTGTGGGTGTGCTGCAAAATCTTGATCCCAACGATATTCCATCGGTGCATTCAGTGAAAATTTATTAGCATAGTCGGCGGCACTAAAGACTAAGTAACCTTTTAAATCAGCGTATAAAATATTCTGATCGTTAATGTTGCCTTTTAATGAATGTTCTAGCGTTGCTGCAATACGTGGTAAAAAGATAGAATGTAAGGCGCGTTGCTCTGCGTCAACAATAGTATTTTTTATATAATGCGACATGAATAAAAAATCTAGCCCTGTGTTTGGAGAATGCGTGTATAAACGCTTCGCTTGTTGTAGCTGTTGCAAAGCTGGCAATGTATCGGTTAACGATAAAGACCCTTGTTTAATTTTATCATCCGCTAAATTATAAGCATTAATATATTGCTCAACAGCTAATAAGTTTTGTCTGTTCGCGACATAGCCTTCATGCATACCCACACCGAGTGCGACAATCACAACAGGACAACCGATTAAGGTAAGTCTGTAGAAAAACTGACGTATTTTTTTACGACGCTCACTATTCCCAAGCACTGAGGCTTCTGGCAACAGAACATCGAAAAACAATCCACGTGTAAAGTATGATTCACCAATACATTGTGGACGCTGAAATTGAGGTGGCACTAGTTGGAATTTTTTTGACATCGCTTGTAATAAGAAATCATTACTCGCCCCTTGCCCTTGAGTGGCACTGGTGAAATAAATGCCTCGGCACTGAATAGCGCGCTGATACCGTGTTGCTCCGAACAATTCTGCAATAAAATTCTCAATTGGTTTGCGGAATAAACTCATTTGTTGTGGAAAAGCATTAATTAATTCACGCCCACGCATGGTTTTTTCAGACTCGAATGCCCACATAATGCGCTTACGTAATTGCTGAATGATGCCTGAATATTCTTTATTAAAGAAATTTAAGACGGTTTGAAGATCGTTACAACCCTCAACAGGTAATGTCATGCCCCATACTTGGTCAAGCTCTTCTTTGCTTAAGTTTTCAAAGAATTCCATAAACCCATCAACTAAATCACATTTATTAAAGATAATATAAATTGGAACGTAGATAATGTGTGTAACGTTGGATAAGATCTTGTCGTTGTTTATTACTCAACAATAGAAGATCTGACAAGCTCATTGTAATAACCACACCATTAAAAGGTCGGTTGCGACGCTCACGCTTTAGCAGTTTAATGAATTTTTTCCAGCGAGTGACATCTTCTTCTTGATCTTGCGACATTGCATCAACCAAAATAGCCTGTTGAGTGAACCACCAATCGAAATCAGGATATTCATTGATATAGTTTAAGACTTCTTCACCAAGATGTTCAGGACGTTGAAAATACAAACCTGACTGTTGAATAAATGTACTTTTACCAGACTCAGATGAGCCCAATACTAAATACCAAGGCAAACGCTTTAATCGACGTCGTTTTCGGTCGCTATGAAATTTGTCATGCAGATCACTGTAATACTCTTTACTATAACGAAAACCAGATTGCCCTATAGTATGGAACTTTTGTCCTACGTTATCAAAACTGCTTTTAACAATAGTCCATGATTGCAATTTGTATTTTTGAATAAAACCAATACCATACCAAACAGCAACGCCTGCAATAGCTAAACCGGTTAAGGCGAGACGCACTCCAATACTGGCAAACGGATGTACTCCACTAAGTAGAATAAGAGGTAGCACTAACCAAATGATCAATAAAACAATCACGGAAAATATTATTTTTGCGCGAAGCTTGCTTTGAAACAACGAGAAGATGTTAGGCAATTTAGGGAGTTTCAATTTCATTATTCCTGGTCCTCATTACGGATCACTAGTGGTCGCTCAATCACTTGAGCAAAAGTGGCTTGCGGTGCAACCTTTGCAACCTTATCTAATTTAATTAGGCTGGGTGATGCTATATGATAAACGCGAATATTATAAAACAAGGCTAATCCGACAACTGCAATTAATGTCATGATGCCCATTCGTTTTAAACTACGTTTACGTTGCTGTTGATCAACCGTACTGGTTAAATTCTTCCAGTTCAAAGATAGGTTTCGCTCGGGCTTCATTCTAGCGTGACGAATATGATAAAAAATTCTTCCACGAATTTCTTCACGCACACTTCGATGTTCGTCACCATAAAATTTTCCTTCAAAACCTAAGCTCATTAGAAAATAGATTAACTCAATGAAATCAATATTATTGCGAGTATCACGTAGTGCATCATCTAAAATAATATAAAATCGCTCACCACCCCAAGTTTCTTTTTGAAAAATACTTAATAAACTGCCTGACACCCAAACACTACGTGCGCCCCAATCTTGGCTTAAAACAGCTTCATCAATAGAGGTACATAATGCATATCGAGTGGCAATGATTGTTCTTAAAGGGTAACCGGCTTCACTTAAGCGATGCTCAACACCTTTGACTTCTTCAATTACTTGCGCTCGTAAACTATCGACATTTGGATGCGATACAGTATGCCTAATTTGAGTTAGCAATGTTAATAGTGGCGTTACAATACGTACTAATTCATTGGTTGGGCTAACACCATGAGGCGTTTGCGGAATCGCTGAATTCTGTGGTGCTACCGCAGCGGCACTTGAAGTAGCTGGACGTTGATAAGATTGTAGTTGTTGCTCTGACATAAATTACCCCTTGATGGCCCACAGTTCTAATTTCACGCCGGGTAAATCACCGGAAATGTGTAATGCGATACCTTGTGAATCTGGCAAGGCGTTCCATAAGTCTCCTCTAGTATCAATGGCGAAATAACAAAAATTAGGATGATATGGAATTTGTCGTGGTGCAATCGCAATCGATTGTAGAGAGATACCAGGTAATGAACGCGATACCAATGTCCGTATTTTTTCAACCGGTGCAATTTTAATTTGGCTTGGGAAGCTAGAGCGAATATTTTCCATTGGTAAATCTGCATAGATAGCCAATACAAAAGAAGCGCTTTTGAATAATGCTTTATCTTGCAACTCGCCCACCCACAAACCATGACCTTGTGATATTAATTCAATGGCGGTTGCATTTTGTTCTAGTACCATGCTGAGTGATTTTCTGGCCGCTTGGATCACAGGCTTAAACGTCATAAACAAATCCTCATGCTGATAAGGTGCTATATGCGTTGGTCGTCGTTTATCGGTTGTGTAGGTAGCCATTTCCGCTAACATTTGTGTTAACTCATTGTAAAATTGGATTGGTGATAATGGGTGTGTGGTTTGTAAGTTACGAAAGGTCGCTTCAAATTTATTCGATAGTTGCAATAAAGTTAAATCAACCATGTCTGCTGTGCCCGCTTGCCCTGTGTCTGTTAAGCTATTTGCTAACATTTCGGCACGGTTAGTTAGTAATGTCATCACCTCTTGTAAAAACTTTTCTAATGGTTCGGCTTGATGCACATCTAACCAAGCGGGAATAAAAGCTTTATCAAATTTAATTTGATGATTACTTCGCACTTCTTTTATTCGTGCCATTGGTAGGCATAAATAGCCTTCTCTATCATCATCTTCGGTTAAAATTCTGCATGCTAAACTACCAACAGATACATTAGTTTCTTCACCAGAATCGGCAATATCATCGGTAACTACTTTATGTACAGTATGATAACGATAACGTTGCTCTGAATGCTCATCGCCAGCATCAGCCATCGCCGCGTGACTCATCGGCAATCCTAAATATAAAACTGTGTTCGACAATCCCTCTGGCACACTATAAGGCACAGGCACGTCATCATTCGCTGGCATCGAAAATATCGTGCCATCTTGGAAGATACCTTTCGCACTTGCAATGCCTAATTTACCAATTGATAATAGATCGGTATCTAAAGCTAAGTCGGTAAATCCCCAAAGCGATTGTTGAAATAAACCTAGCTTGAAATCAATTAACGATTCAACATAACGTGTTTGTTGTTGAAAATGTTGCGGTTCAAGTGCCATGCCCTCATACCAAATGACTTTATTGTGTTGTGCCATTATTCTATTTCCTCTTAACTTTGTTTAACCGTAAGTCCTTCGGACTCAAGATTTAATGTCACCGTAATGCTGCCACCGGTTTTTTTTAATTTAACGACTTTATGCCAGCTTACTGAATTTGGATCTCGGTAAGCGGCAACAATGCCAATGTAATTTGTATTTGGATATACTTTTTGCTCAACAGAAAGTCCATTACCTCGTCTTATTGGGAAGGAGCTTTTATCAATAATCGCATCACCTAATACTTGTGCAGCATTATTAGTTAATGATTGATAATCTGCTTGAGCGAAGTTGTAACCTGTTTTAAGTTGATAGATAGTCACAATCACTGGAGAAGCCTCACCATTGATATCTGGGTTTAAGTAATTTGCAGAGTTAATATTGAATGTCGCCGTAGGTGAGCATGCAACTAGCGAAACTAATAATAATAGACTTAAGCCTTTTGCCCATAGTATTAAGTTAATACGACTTATCATAATTTTTTCCCCGGAGTAAATAACGAACGTACATTTTGCAGCCATGGTGAATTGTCATCACGCGCTGTTGTTTGAGGCACTATTGATTGTGCTGGTGGTTGATAACGTTCTTCATCAACACTTAAATACTCATCTAGTCGGTCGAGCGGTGACTCGTCCAATACAGATTTCAGCTCTTATTGCGCAATAATGTTAGATGTAGATGATGCCCCAATCCCCAACTCGTTAAGCACATTAGCTTCACGACCGGGTAAATGCACACCTGAAGATGGTGTCATGCCAGTTGGACTTTCATGATTCCCACTAAAATAATTTGGCATATTTTGCAATGATGTTGTGTCGGCTCCCGTTAAAGGAACAGATGGTAGCAATGCGTTCGGATCAACATTACCCTGAGTATTAGATTGATACAGAAAATTGAGTGTATCGTTTGAATGCAAATCCGGCATAGCTTGTAATGGCTGCGTAACCGATGGTAGTACTGTGTGTGTTTGCTGCTGAAATGGATCAGGCACGTGACTTAATGGTGTGCGACGTTCATCACCACTGCCCCAAATATCATCACCAACAAAATTGAGTGTTTGTGTTGCTGCAAATTTTGGCTCTATTGTAGATTAAGTATTTTCTTGTGTGACTTTCACACGGAGCATTTGTTCTGCAACAATGATTAGATCACCACTGAATAATTCAACCTCGCCATTTGCCGTTTGTAAGAAAACACCTTGTGATGTTGTCTTACATGCAATCGTGTCAACATTATAACGCTCACCTTCAATAGAAGTCGCCACACTATCGTGTTGGGCGCTTGCATTGATAAGCTCTGCATCGTTGTTGTTCAACCAATCATCGCTGCTGCTTTCATTACTCGCAACAGTGCTGATCGGTTCTAATGTAATTACCGTTTCAATTGTCATTGAGCGGGTCCCCTTTGCTCGTTTTCTGACGACTTGTCTGTTCCAATGCATATTTGCATTAAATTTTTATTAACAGACAAATGGATTATAGAACATTTTTTGAGTATTGCAATACCTGTTTTAATGCATATTTGCATTAGACTTGAGCCAGAGGAAAGAGGGGCTTAGGTTGTGTTAGGAAAACACAACAAACACTATATTTATAGGGTTTTAATTGGTTTATTCATTACTGATTTGTCCATTTCCACCCATCGCAATGTGCAAATCTTGGATAAGGAACTGTTCAAAATGTTGAGTCGATTCATCCGGCAGTTTATGAGCAGCAATGATTATTGCATTAGCAACGGCCTCACCACACATCTCATCACCGGCTTCAACTTCTGGCCGACCTTCTGGTGTAATGCTACCACCACTCCAAAAAATAGCCGTTGCTGCCCAACTCGCTGGTGTAAAAAACTCGAGTGCTTCGCCCAGTTTTCCAGCTCGACGACGTTTTGATTCACTAGGTTCTTTCACCCAAGCTTCTGTTACGGCCAATGCTTCTTGAGTGAGATCATCATCGCTATTTTTCTCTAAGGCATAACTACATAAATAAGCCCACCAAATCGCTTCACGATTTGGTAATCCTTTTGCCAAGTATTTAACAGCCTCAGAATATTCTTTATTATCTCGCAAATGTTGTAATACAGCTAAATCACTGTCTAATGTGTTTAATGTAGTTAGGACAGCATCATCACATTCAAGCGCATTGATTATTTCACTCACATGTCCTGTGTTGAATTTTTTTATTTGTTGTTTCATCATGCTACCCTTTGACATTGATTAACCGAAATTTTGACGATACGCTTAATTTCACGGGATTTCCTTAGTGGCATTGTGCTATTCCAGCCTAACTGACTTTGTTTACTCGCACTAAGCACCGTCCGTGGTAAGCAAGATTGAGTAATCGCTAATTTAATATCGAACTCATAGAGTAAACCACAATAAGCTTTTACCATCCCATTTAATCAGCTTAATAAGGCACTACCTGGTAAACATTGTTCAAATTCAGCATAGTTTTTTACGGATATGTGCAGCGTAAAACGATCTTGCACGCTTGTAAAACGTTGCCCTAGCATGACGGTACGGCTTAAATTATGATTCGCTTTTGATAGTCGACTAATATCATTTTCTTCAACTCTTAACCAAACCGGTGTGTATGTTTCAACCGTTATCGGTAATTGAAAGTAAGTTTGTAATATTTGCTCTAAGCCTTTTTTGCTCCGTGCTTGCATACCTAAAAGACCAGAAAAATAGCGTTGCCAATCAAACTCGGTTGTTCCTGCTTGTCCTGAAATTGCATTTAATAATTGTGGTAAAGGGTGTGCTTTACCTTCCTCTTCTGCAATATAAAAATGGCTAAGATTTTGAGTTTGGTAATACAGTCCCAGCAATTGAGTGTGAAACAGATCAAGAAATGCTAGCAAGGTGCTATCTTTTGCTTGTAATCGCTGCAATAAATATTCTGTATAATGTTCCGGCAAGCTACCACTTGCACCTATTAATCCCATAAATCGTACTAAAATCGTTAACTTTTCAGTCTGCCCTACTTTGTCTAGCGCAATATCCGCTATATCACTCACAGGAAATGCAAGCTGTGGTGATACTGCATAGCTCATCGTTAGATCATATGTTTTAGCAACACGCTTTGCTAGTCGTACTAACTGACTAAATTCAGCATTCGCTGCAAGCTGTGATAGCTTGCTTACAGCACGTTGTTTTTGCCAAACTGTGGTTTCCATGTGTGAACGTTGCCTCGTTGTTGACTGATAAAGGTTAAACGAACAAACGTGTTAATTGAACATGATTGCGTTAAAAATTGGTGTAATACCTGCCCCAATAAATATTGTTGGGCAATAGGCAGCGCCATGTCATTCACCGTAACTTGATATTCAATACCTCGACAAAAACCTTGTCGTAAAGCTGCTTGATGACGCTCAGTTACCGCTTTTACATTAACATCAACAATGCCTTGCTCAATAACTTCATCACTGAAACGGTCAGAAAATGCGTATAACGCTAAACATTGCCTTATGTTCTTTAATGCTAAGGCAGGATCTGATAATCCGGTTTGATTCATGGCAATATGTGCTGCTAACTCAGCTCGATGATTTTGTTGGGTCGCTCGATAATGTATTGCACTAATGGGACGAATGCAGTTAACCTTCGCAATCATATCTTGATGACCATCACGAAACGATAGTCTGGGCTCACCACCACCATAAGGTAATTGTTCCGGTGCATTACGATTAGTGCAATACACTTTTGGTGTAATAAGTAATTTCTCTTCAATCCCCTCTAAAGTGACATCTTGGAAACTCACAAAAACTTCATCACCTGCTAACTTGTACTCACCCAATGAAGCGCATGAATGCCGTATACTATGCCAGTACAAATAATGGTTTGAGGTTTGTGTAAATTGACGTCCATAATAAGGCGCACAATCGATACTATCTTTGTAACGACTAGAACTAATATTCATAGCTGTTATAGTGTAAATTTCCAAATGTTGAGGTAAGGCTTGAGCATCGGCTATGACATGATATTCTCGCAAACTATCATCTAATGAAATAGGTTCCGCACTTTGTTCAAATAAATTAATGATCGGTGTACAGTTAACTTTAAACAAATCTTTTTCAATTGATTTCTCTAACTCTGGTTGATAACGATCAAAATAAAAATTAATAGTCGCCTTATCACTGTCACTCGCGGTTAATATTTTTAAGCCTTTAAGATCGATGTAATGAAATTTTTCAGGGTAAGCAAAATATTCGGTAAGTAACTGATAACCTGTAAAACTATTATCGGGATACGGCAGCATAGCTTCATCAGAATTAAAACCCACTTTTTTTAACTGATCTAAAGATATAGTCGAGACTTGTTCGTTCTCTACTTCAATACTAATACGTTGTAATTGACTAAAAAATTCGGTTAACCAAAGCCCTGCCTTATCAGAAGAAGTATTAATAAAGAGTCGCAGGCTATCCATTTCAATAGTCGTAAATTTTTGTCCATTTGTCGTGTGAATCTCTAATGATAAAGTAGAGCGGATTGGCTTTTCACTCTTCTTTTGTAAGCTAACATCGCTAGCTCTTTCATAATGACAAGCGGCAATCGTTATCGGCAAGACATCAACATCAAAGCAGGTCGTAAAAGTGATATTGCTACGTTCAGTTAATGGTGCCTCAAACGCGGTTTTCGACGCGATTTTATAACTGCTTTCTAGCTGATCATTTGGTAATAATTCGACCGTAGAATAAACCGGGATCGGCAAAAAATGATGTGGGTACAATAATTGCAAAGCATTTTCGCTAAGTAGTTCTTGTTGGCTTTGCAAATCATATCGAACTTGTGATGTTAAAAAGGCAAATGATTCCAACAAACGACCCACTGTTGGATCTTCAACATTACCCTGCCCTAGCTTTAATCGACTGGCAATCTTAGGATATGCCGCCGCAAACTGTTCACCTTTATTACGTAGTGAATCTAGTTCATCACTATATAAATCAACTAATTCTGCTTTCATTACATTCCCTCATTAAACGTAAATTGATAACGTACAATATCGAGATCAAATTCAAACACTGCTTGAACAGGAGTCGGCTTTAAATGAATATTACCTGCGATACGAAAGCTAAAGCGTCGTGTTAAGGCGTCGTCATTATCAACTAAGCTAACTGTTACTTGTTGTAAGCGCGGCTCAAAATGTAAAATCGTCTCTTGGATCTGTTGGCATAAATCCAACTGATGTTTTTTAATACTATCATATTGGCCGCTAAAATCAGCGATCCCATATGATAATAACGAACGTGATAATTGAGATTCTTGCTTTAAAACATCAAAATATCCTAATCGAGTATTCAATAGGCTCTCTAAGTTTTGTTTGATATCTTGGTGTAACTGCGTGTAATCAACATATCGATTCGTATCATGCACAGCACGCTCACCTGGTTTGTCATCCGTTAATCGGTGTAATAAAGGCGATGCTATTTGAGCTTGAGTCGACTTCATTTAATCAAGCCCACTATAGTGGTTGTAAAAACACCCAAAAATATTCGCCTATTTTTTTTCGTTAATAAATTTAACATATTTTCATTTTCCTAAAGCAAGCCATCACTATAATCTAACATTGGTCACTAGTTTCAATTGTGATTGAATATCATCAAACTGTGAATGAGGACTTATCGACATAGCACAATAGTATTTCCCGGGGTTCCCAGTTATTTCTCTAACACTCACATCGGCTCCTGTTAATGGGCTTTTCATAATTGATATTAACGACTGTCCTTTAGCTGAAGAGCAATATTGACTCAGCCATTTGGTCATAAAGGCTTCACAGTCTTCTACACTAGTGAATGAACCAATTTTATCGCGGATGATAACTTTAATATAATGTGCGAATCGGCTGGCACACAGAACATAATGCAACATTGTGTTGATTCGAGATTGGGTAAAATCCATATCATTTGCCGAGCGCTTGGGTAACTTAATCGATTGGCTACTATAGAAAACCGCCTTTTTAGCTAATCGATGATCTTTTAATGAAATAAGCCCTGCATCATTCAACATTTTCTCTTGGGCATCAGTCACCAAAAATTCAGTTATAATTTTTTCACTAAAAGTATTTTTATTCGATATAAAACGATCTCTGATTGTCGTTAATTGCTCAGACGAAAACTGCTCTTGCCCAACACCGCGCATATTCATGAACCAACCTGTTTGTTCAAATGATTTGATCACGATACTAGCGTAGGCATAACATGCATTGCCCCACAAATAATCATCATGCGATAATAGTATTTCTTTAAATGAGCGTTGTGCTAAACGAATGCCATTCGTATTGTATGGTTGTCGTATTAAAATTCTTGGCAAAGTTAAACCAATAAAATGTGTATTCTCTTCACGCCGTAATTTATTCCAACGATGATATTCTTCCGTTTTAAATAAATGCTCTACATCTAAGCTTGGCTGAAGCTCCGAAAAAGCATCTAATTCAAAAAACTCTGGCGATACTGAGGTAACAAACGGAACAAAGGATGCAGCACATACATTAGCAATTTACCGTAACATCTGCATTGCATCTAACTTTTGTGATTTAACCGTATGTTTTAAGTAGTAATCACCAATTAACAGACCAAATGGCTCACCACCTGGTTGGTCAAGTTGCTCTGAATACACTTTCTTAAATAATTGAGACTGATCGAATTCTGAGATAGAAGTTAAATCTTTGCCTAACTCTTTTAGTGTTAGTGGTAAATAACGAACCCTCACTCGATGGCTTTTCTCAACGCTTTGCGTTAATAACTCAATGCCGCGCCATGCAGCCTCAAGCTGTTGGAAACAGTTATGGTGAAGGATTTGATTAAGCTGACGATTGATACGCTCATCCGCTTGCCCAATGACTTCTTCTGCTAAGGTTGTGTAACTCACCGCCATGTTTTAATTCACTTTTGCATGTTGTATTTTATTGACTTATTGATATATTAGCATAAAACATCTAAAAACCATTACTATTGCTAATATTATTTTTCTAGCGGGAATTTATTTTTGCATTAAATGTTCGCTTTTCGTGTTCGCGCTTAACGTTAATGGGGTTTGTGCATATTTTACTGGATGATTTGAAAGATAGAATGATTAGGATTATTTTTTAATATCTGAATGAGTCATAAGCAGAATTGCTCTATGAGCTACAATAACAAGTCATTAAGCCTTATGTAAAAATTTAGAATGTTGCAACCATGCTTTCTGTGGGTAATAAATCATCAATAAAGCGCCATTATGTAGTAAATGGACCAACGATTTTATCTTGCTCAAACTCACAGCAGGACAACCCCAACTTCGACCCAAACGATGATACTGCTTAACAAAAGCTTTGCTTACATATGAAGCACCATGAAACACAATATCACGCTGATAAGCATTGGCATTAAAACCAGGTTCTAAACCTTTTAAACGTAATGATAAACCATCGTTACCGACAAAAGACTGGCTGGTTTCATAAACCCCAATACTCGTTGCATCACTATTCTGCTCGTTAGAAAAATGTTTAGCATAGAGCACACCTGATGTTTTGCCATGAGCGACTAAGTCATGCTGCACTAATTTATGTGCCCGCATATCAAACACCCATAAACGTTTCTCCGATGATGGTTGCGCCATATCAGCAATGGCCAAATAAGGTTGTTTTACTTGGTGATGTTGCTCGGCATATTGATAAGCTTGCAAACCTGCTTGTAACG
The DNA here is from genome assembly GCA_034110705.1 of Gammaproteobacteria bacterium. Taxonomy (GTDB): domain Bacteria; phylum Pseudomonadota; class Gammaproteobacteria; order JABDGN01; family JABDGN01; genus JAWUVP01. The sequence goes on from JAWUYR010000067.1 coordinate 14,623, forward strand.
CTAAGGTTGGTAGATGAGGAGCTTGCTTTTCAAGTTGCACGGTTAAAGCTGTCTGATTTCTTGCCGTCACGATAGTGGCATTAGCGTTAAATCCACTTGTCATGACTGTAAGTGGTTGTTCTGCTTGATTCATACCATCTATAAAAAAGAAGATCGTTGCCACAAGTAATGCGACAATCGTCAGTAAACTAATCGAGAATGTGACCTTATCTTGCTGATACAATTATTGCTTTATCCTAACCAATGGCTAAGTATCATAACATTTTCAGACGTCTTGAGCAATATTTGTACAATTCAGGCTTGCTTGTCACAGGTTGATCAATGATCTTCACCTTGGTCTTAATCGGTATAATCGGATACAGTTTGGCAATATCACGCTCGTACATCCGCACACAACCATAACTACTTTTGCCACCCAAGCGCGAAGCACCTGCCGCCGTATGAATTAAATAGGTCGGCTTGTTTAGATACATGGCATAGGCGCCCAACGGATTACCTTTACCCCTTCTATACCAAACGGTAATTCTATACTACGTTTTGCTGAGGCAGCACGCACACTAACTGGCGGATACCAAACAGGGTTTTCTTTTTTCTTGGTAATGTAAAATTCCCCTATTGGGGTCGGATGCTTTTCAGAACCAACGGTAACGGGGAAAGCCCAAATTTTATTTTGCCCTGTTGTTGGCCGATAAAATAAAGTTTGGGTTGCTACATTTACCACGATTTGACCTGGCGTAACAGCGGTAGGTGCGTAATAACAGCTTGGGATCAATACTTTTTCTTTGGGGTGAAGATACTTGGCTGTTTTCAAACGCGGATTAGATTTTAATAAAGCTGGAATGCTAACACCATTATTAAACGCAAGCGCACTAACAGTGTCACCTGATTTCACTTCGACTTGTTTCCAAGAACCTAAAAAAGCGGGAAATTGTTTTGGTAAGGTAAATGAGTTTGCAACGGGGCTTGCCAATACCGAGGTAGAAAGGATCATCGGTAGTATAAGCATCCCTGCTCTTCTTAGGTTACGCCACTCCATTGTTTTCACTCCTGAATAATATAATAGCGCGTATAGTAGCTTGTCACTCTTAGGCTTGCAAACTTTTAGATTTATAATACCAACGACACGCTATAATAGCTGCAGCAATCGACATACCAATAATACTGCCATAAGCTATACCAATCACACCACCATGTAGTACAAAACCAAAAATATATGAACATGGTACGCGTATTAGCCAAATACAAATTAAACCCAAGACCATTGGGAATTTCATATCTAATAAACCACGTAACGCTCCAGTTAAACTATTGCGGACTGCATCAAATATTTGTGAAATAGCAATAATAAAAAACACTTTTTTGATCAAGTTTAAAATCTCAGCATAATGTGGCTGATTAGTTTGAATAAATAAGTGTGCGAACTGTGTGGGGAATACATTAAGAATCGTTCCTAATAGCACAATCGTACCAACGCACATTAATAACGTTACATAACCGTATATTTTAGCTTGATGATTTCTCTTTTCTCCTAAGGCATGCCCTACTAAAATACCAGCTGCCATGGTATAGCCAAATGAGGGGATTACCATGATCATTAAATATTGTGTCACTACCTGCATTGCCGCTAGTGAAGTCGTACCCAACCAACCGACCATGATAGTGACAAAACCAAATGATAATAATTCACCTCCGGTTTGTATCATGATAGGCCAACCATAGCGGAACAAATCTTTTAAATGCTGCCAGTTATTACGCAAGTGACTTTTGAAAATAGAAAACTTTTGAAACTCTTTTAAGGCTACAAGCACAAAGACCAATAAAGTTAGATTAAAGCAAGCCGTCAAGACATACGCCCAACCCCACCCTGCTACGCCAAGCTTTGGCATGCCCCAGTGACCTAAGATCAAAGCATAAGAGGCTAATGTATTTACTAACATTTGAATCGCCATAAATATCATCACTAATTTTTGCCGGCGAATGCCAAGTAGAAATTGCGAGCTTGCCACCGAAATCATAGTTGCTGGCACACCAAAAACTGCTACGTGAAAAAAAGGTGTGATTTGCGAGACAAGTTCAGGGTTTTGACCACAGGCTAATAATATAGGCTTAATCAATGAATACAAAGTAATGACAAGCACCGACAATAGTAAGCCTAGTAACCATCCTTGCTGTAGCATATTGCCAACTTCACGAGTAGCTCCTGCTCCAAAAGCACGAGCAATTAAAACCGATATGGAAAATAGAGGTGAAATCGAAATAACAAATATCATCGTTTGCGAGGCAAACAACAAAGCACTAGCCGCTAAAATATGATGTCCAAGCTGCGCCAAAAAAGCCATCCCGACAAAGCCACTAATCGTGCCAATCAGTTGTGTTACGGTGATAGGTAGAGCGACAGCAATAGTTTGTCGAAAATAATGTGCTTTCATTTTAAGGTTCCTTAATATTGGTTACAGAGTGTAACAAATATTAAGAGCTTACCTTACGTAAGACTTTGGTATTATTGCTCGACTAATTCAGCAATCCAATTAGCATCAGCATTAACACAAGGTACTAGCCATAAATTGTCACCACCTTCTTCTTTCCATTGCTCGCGTGCACGCAGACCAATTTCTTCTAAGGTTTCTAAACAATCACAGACAAATGAAGGGCAAGCAATAACGATATTTTTCACGCCTTGCTTTGCTAACTCTGGCAGCAATTCATCGGTATAAGGCTTTATCCAAGGAATACGTCCTAGGCGGGATTGAAATGCTGTGGTGTAAGATGTTTCTGGTAAGTTTAATTCTGCCGCTAATGCTCGCGTCGTCTCGTAGCATTGTGCACGGTAACAGTTACGATTTATATCAGAAATAATAGGACAAGCTTTTTGCCCATTACAAATAGTATGAAAAGTGCTGACTTTTTTAATTTGTCTTTCTGGCAAACCATGATAACTAAAAACAACTTGGTAGTCTTCTTCTGCCGGTACTTTTTCTATTGTTTCTTTAAGTAAGTTAGCTTGTGCAGAAATAAAACGTGGAGTCTTATAAAAATCTTTGATAATGGTCACTTGTTCATCTGACCAATATGTTTTTGTATAACCTAGCGCTTTCTGGATAGCCGTTTCTGTTGCTGCCGAAGAATATTGAGGGAACATAGGCAGAACAATAATCTCATCACAACCCATCAACTCATCAACTGCTAACTCAATACTGGGATTACCGTAACGCATGCCTAAGCTAACTTTAAAACTTGGGCCTAATAATTCTTGTGCGTACTGCGCCAGTAATTCTGTGTTAACCAATAATGGTGAGCCTTTTTCTGTCCAAATATTTTGATACAACGCTGCTGACGCTTTTGGTCTTGTCGGTAAAATAACAAGATTTAACAATAAAAAACGAGCTATTGGATTAATGTCGATCACGTATGGATCCGATAAAAACTCTCTTAAATAAGCACGCACATCTTTCACGCTAGGGCTATTTGGTGTACCCAAATTAATTAGTAACAATCCTTTCATTTAGCTAAATACTCCTCTATTGATTTTTTAATACCAATAATATCTAAACCATTTTGCGCTAACAATTGATGAGCATCACCATGTTCAATAAATTCATCTGGTAAACCTAAATTTAAAATTGGAGTAGAAATTTTTTCTTGAGCTAACCATTCTGTCACACCACTTCCAGCACCGCCTTGAATAACATTTTCTTCAAGGCTAACCATCAATTCATGTGTAGCCGCTAGCGATTCAATTAACTGAGTGTCTAATGGCTTTACAAAACGCATATTCACCACGGTATAATTTAATTCTGCGGCAATCTGCTCGGCAACTGCTAACATAGAACCAAAAGCTAACAATGCAACTTTTTTCCCTTGATGACGAATTTCAGCTTTACCAATCGGCAACTGCGTCATCGTTTTCTCTATTTTCACCCCTGGGCCAACACCACGTGGGTAACGCACAGCCACAGGACCATTATGTTTATAGCCCGTATATAATAATTGACGCAATTCGTTTTCATCGCTCGGTGCTATGACGACCATATTCGGCACGCAGCGTAAATAACTTAAATCAAACATCCCATGATGAGTCGCACCATCACCACCTACTAAGCTCGCTCTATCAATCGCAAATAAAACCGGCAAGTTTTGAATAGCCACATCGTGTAATAACTGATCGTAAGCTCTTTGTAAAAAAGAAGAGTAAATCGCAACCACCGGTTTCAAGCCTTCACAAGCCATACCGGCGGCAACCGTGACACTATGCTGCTCTGCAATGCCGACGTCAAAATAACGTGTTGGAAATTGTTCCGCAAAATTAACTAAGTCCGAGCCTTCACACATGGCCGGAGTAATCGCAACGACTTTGTCATCCTGCCCTGCAATGTCACATAGCCATTGACTAAATATATTAGAATAGGTTGGCGCCTTTTTTACGGCCACTAAATTGTCGTCTGTTTTCGAATGAAATCCTGGTTTCACTGCATGATATTTAATCGGGTCTTTTTCGGCGGGCTCGTAACCCTTACCTTTTTTGGTCACAATATGTAATAAGCGTGGCCCTTTATGCGTACGAATTTTTTGTAAGATTTCTAATAATAATGGCAGGTCATGACCATTAATTGGTCCTACATAATAAAAGCCCATTTCCTCAAATAAAACACCTGGGGCAACCATACCTTTCATATATTCTTCGGTGCGACGCATGAAATCACCCCACGTCGCTGGCATTTTTTCTAAAACACGTTTACCACCTTCGCGTATATTCGTATAAATATTACTTGCCCAAATCCGTGCAAAATAATTATTTAACGCACCAACATTTTTAGAAATAGACATGTCATTATCATTTAAAATAACTAACATATTCGCTTTGCTATAACCTGCATGATTTAAAGCTTCAAATGCCATGCCTGCTGTCATTGCACCATCACCAATGATCGCCACATTACGTTTATCATCGTCGTTTAAACCACTTGCAAGCGCCATGCCTAAAGCCGCACTAATGGAGGTGCTAGAGTGACCTGCACCAAATGCATCATATTCACTTTCTGACCGTGCTGGGAATGGCGCTAATCCATCAGTTTGTCGAATAGTGGCTAAGGCTTCTTTACGGCCAGTTAAAATTTTGTGCGCATAGGCTTGATGCCCTACATCCCAAATAATATTGTCTGTTGGCGTGTTATATAAATAGTGTAAAGCAATCGCTAATTCGACCGTGCCTAAGTTGGCACCAAAATGGCCGCCGCACTTATCAAGTTCCTGCACCAAATATTGACGTATTTCTTCAGCCAGTGTCTCTAAAGCTGACTCATCGAGCAAGCGCAAATCGGTAGGGCTATCAATTTGACTAAGGAGTAGGAATTTTTCTGTGTCTATTGTCATATCTTTATTTTTCAAGATTCGGAGCTCAGGATTCGGGGTTCAGTAACTTGCGATATAGTCCTATTTTCTATAGCAAAATGCAAGTTAATGCTGGCGTTGAATGATATATTTGGCCATTTGCCGTAATTGCTCTGCTCTATCGCCAAAATCACTTAAGCATGCTAATACTTTCTCATAGTTCACTTCTACCAACGCTTTAGCTTTCTCTAAACCTAAAATACCCGGATAAGTCGGTTTGTTTAATGCAGTATCAGCACCTTGCTGCTTACCTAATTGCTCGGTTGAACCTTCCACATCTAAAATATCATCTTGGATTTGAAAGGTTAAACCTAGTAGTGCTGCAAACTCTTGTAGAGCAGCTAGCTCAGCGGGGGTAGCCTTACCAACAATAGCCCCCATTAAAATACTAGCTTCGATTAACGAACCTGTTTTTAAACGGTGCATTTGTTCTAATTGAACTAAGTTTAATGTCTTATCGACCGAGCCCAAATCAATTGCCTGGCCACCGGCCATACCTAATGACCCGCAGGCTCGACCAAGTATCGATAAAAGTTGTACGCGTTCGTTAAGATTATTTTCAGTATCAGCGGCTAATAAAGCAAAGGCCTCGGCTTGTAATGCATCACCGGCTAACATAGCCGTTGCATCATCAAAAGCTTTGTGACAACTTGGTTTTCCGCGGCGTAAGTCGTCATTATCCATCGCAGGTAAATCATCGTGCACTAAAGAATAACAATGGATTAACTCCACTGCCAGTGCTGAACTATCTAAGCTCACCAATGCTGAGTTGAAAAATTGACCAGTAGCATAAACCAGTAAAGGACGAATTCGTTTGCCTGCGCCTAATACGGCATAACGCATCGCGCTGTGTAAACGCTGCGGTTCCTCTTGCTCTGCTGGTAAGCTTTGCGCTAAACATTGCTCTATTCGATTTTGATAATCGATTATAAAATCACTCGTCATCTTCAGCATCACCTAATTCATCGCTAGCAAATTCAGTTAGTGTAAATTCACCTTGTTTGTCTAAAAGGATTTTAACTTGCTGCTCGGTTTTTTGTAGGGCTTGATGACAATCGCGTGTTAGTTTCACGCCCTGTTCAAACTTCTCCATAGCAGCCTCTAAACTGAGTTCACCCGTTTCCATATTTTCAACAATATTTTCTAAATTTTTCATCGCGACTTCAAAGTCAAAATCAGCTTTTTTTTTTGCTGGCATTTTTGTCTCCGTAACAATATATAACCAAGCGCAAGGATAACTGATTTACATCAATTACGCATGGGATTTATTAGGGAATAAGACAGGTTTTTGCTATAATTACCCAAAATTAAACACAATAAAATTAAACCCTTATTTTTCATAAGGTTAGAGAGAAAAGCCAATGCCGGAAAACAAAGAAACCTTTTTTATGCGATTCATGGGAATGGGTTACTGGGCTGATTTTTATATATACCCACTAATGGCGCTAATATTAATCGCTTTTTCGTTTGCTTACTTCTACACGCCAGTTTGGCAAATAGTACTTTATCTTGCTATTGGTTTTTGTATTTGGGGTATTACGGAATACTTCATGCATCGTTATGCCTTTCACCATGCGCCAATTTTTAAACAAGGCCATACTGAACATCACCAACGCCCCAAAGATCATATCGGCACACCATTTTTTGTGACGATCCCTATTTATCTTTTCGTTTCTTGGTTAATTGCTTTAGGACTTGGTTATGCAATGACTTGCGCGTTACTAGCTGGTTTTGTTTCCGGCTACTATTGTTACCTAATCACTCATCATGTGGTTCACAATAAAAAAATCAAGCCTGGTACTTTTTGGCATCGTTATAAAAAGTTTCATGACACTCATCACTACAAACAAGATGTTAATTTTGGAGTGAGCTGGATGGTATGGGATAAAATTTTTCGCACTCATCAAAAATAAAGAATCGAACTAAAGTTAGAACATACCTAGTTCTAACTTAGCCGCCTCACTCATGCGATCCATCGTCCAAGGTGGGTCCCAGATTAATTCAACTTCAGCATCTTTAACACCTTCAACATCCGCAATAGCCGCTTCAATCATGCCTGGGAAAGTATGTGCAACGGGGCAACCTGGTGCTGTTAATGTCATATCGACTTTTACAGTTGTATCTTCTTCGATCACGACTTTATAAATCAAACCTAAATCGTAAATATTCACCGGAATTTCTGGGTCGTATACGCTTGTTAAGGCTTTAACAATTCTTCTACCTAATACTGGATCACCGATAATTTCACATTGCTCAAAATCGGCATCACTTTCTACGATTGATGAACTTGGCTCTTCAACCCCTAAGAACTCTTCTACAATTTTACTTTTGTCATCCATACTCATAAATACTCTCTTTATTCTGTGGTAACTGGTTGGCTAGATTTATCGATAGCCGCCTGTAAAGTGTGCCAAGATAGTGTAGCGCATTTAACGCGTGAGGGGTATTTGTTCACCCCGGCTAATATAGTTAATTTCCCTAAATTTTCATGTGCTTCATTTGGCGTGTTAACGGTCATATCGGTAAACTCTTCACCAGCCGCTTGTGCCTCGGCTAAGGTTTTGCCTATTAAAAACTGGCTCATTAATGATGCTGATGCTGTGGATATCGCACAACCCTCACCTGAAAATTTTACCTCCGTTATTACATCGTTTTCAGTGTCAAAATACAGCATCAATTCATCACCACACAAAGGATTAAACCCTTCGGCTTGATGTGAACAATTTTCTAACAAACCTTGATTACGCGGCTTGGTGCCATGATCAATAATGACCTCTTGATATAACGCTTGCAAATCATCCACGACCAAACATCTCCTGTACTTTCTTAAGCCCAACAAATAAGGCATCGATCTCTTCTTTCGTATTATAAAAAACAAAAGAAGCACGCACCGTCGCTGCCACTTTAAAAAACTTCATCACCGGCATAGCGCAATGATGGCCAGTACGAACCGCAATACCTTGATGATCAAGAATCGTACCAACATCATGCGCGTGTATACCATCGAGCACCATAGATAAAATACTGGCTTTGTTGTTTGCCGTACCAATAATGGTAATACCTGGCATGGCTTCTGCTTTGGCTGTAGCATAAGCTAACAAATCATCTTCATAAGCGGTAATCGCTTCTTGGCCCAAGCTCATTAAATAATCAATTGCATGTCCTAAACCAATAGCGCCAGCAATATTAGGTGTGCCCGCTTCAAACTTATAAGGCAATGCTGCATAAGTAGTTTTCGCAAAACTAACTTGGTTGATCATTTCACCACCACCTTTATACGGTGGCATTGCATTTAAAAGCTCAGCTTTGCCATATAAAAAGCCAATACCTGTTGGAGCAAACAATTTATGTCCAGAACCTGTGTAAAAATCACAACCGATACTTTGCACATCTACTTGCATAAAAGGTAAAGCTTGTGCCCCATCGATCAACACAACTGCATTATACTCATGCGCTAAGGCCGTCATTTCCTTAACGGGATTAATCGTCCCTAAAGCATTAGAAATATGGCTGAATGCAGCAATTTTGGTTTTACTATTTAACGCTTTTTTGAAATCCTCTACAATCACTTCGCCTTTTTCATTGATAGGCGCTACTTTTAATACCGCACCAGTTTGCTCACAGATCAATTGCCACGGTACAATATTCGAGTGATGCTCTAACGCCGTAATTAATATTTCATCCCCGGGTTGCAAGTTTGCACGCCCATAACTGGCGGCAACTAAATTAATCGATTCGGTGGTGCCGCTAGTATAAATAATTTCATCGCTATGGTTTGCGTTAATAAATCGTTGGATTTTTTTACGCGTTTTTTCATATTCCTCTGTTGCTTGCTCACTGAGCGTATGCGCGCCACGGTGCACATTAGCATTGATTTTTTCGTAATAATCTTTAACGGCATTAATTACCACGGTAGGTTTTTGGCTTGTTGCAGCATTATCTAGATAACCTAACGGATGACCATTAATGGTTTGCCCAAGAATTGGGAAATCTTCTCTTATTTTTGTTATATCTAAACTCATTGCAATAGCGCCTGTAAAGTTTCATCGCTCGAAAACCAATTTAATAGAGCCTTTTTAACAACATCATGAATCAGTGGTTGTTTAATATTCTCAGCAACCTCATAAGCAAAACCAAAGGTTAGCATTTTTCGTGCTACGATATCGGTAATACCACGAGCCTGTAAATAAAAGATCGCAGCTTCATCTAACTGACCAACGGTCGCGCCATGCGCACATTTTACATCATCGGCGTAAATTTCTAATTCTGGCTTAGTGTCAATTTCACAATCAGCCGACAATAAAAGGTTATCGTTTTTTTGATTCGAATCAATTTTTTGCGCATCTGGCTCAACCAACACTCGTCCATTAAACACAGCGCGTGATTTATCTTGCAAGATACCTTTGTAATATTCATTACTATAAGTTATGGCATGAGCGTGATTAATCGCCGTGTGATTATCAACGTGTTGCTTTTCTTTGAGTAGATAAATACCTTGTAAATCACAACTGGCTTCAACCGCTTGCAATGTCGTGTGTAAATCATTGCGTACTAACTGCCCACCTAAATCAATATTGAAACTAGTGAACAAGCTATGTTCAAGCTGTTGCACACCCATAAAATGGGTATGCTTTGCAGCAGATGCTTCTTGCTGCAATTTATAGTAGGTTAATTTAGCATTATCATTCAGTACAACTTCGCTTACCATGTTGCGCCAATAAGCTGCATCGTCCAATGCAACAAATTGCTCAATAATTTCAGCGTTAGAATTCTTGTGGCCAATAATTAAATTTCGATTATAAATAACTTGGTTATCAGCCACATCACTTGCAACATGCAATATGTGCAAAGGGCGAGAAAGAGTATCACTTATTTCGATACTATAACCATGTTCAAATAATACTGTATTTAATGCGACAAAACCTGTTTGTGCAGAACTCACCACCTTACCTAATTGTTGAGGTGCTTTACTAATAGGATTAATTATCGCCGAGCTGTTCGTGTGATCTGACAATGATTCTGACAAGATACCATTTATAAAAACGAGCCTGTCTGTATCGGCAATAAAGTGATTTTTTAACATTGCTGAAGTCACATCAACGTCATTCGCCGGCTGGTAGATATCACGTAATAATACTTTAGCACTAGTATATTTCCAACTCTCCGTTTTTAATCCAGGAAATCCAAAAGTACGCATATCTTCTGCTGCGCATTTTCGCAATTGACTTGCGAAAGTTGGTCTTTTTTGATCTAAATAATCATCAACATTTTCAAAACGTGCTTTCATAAACTTACTTTTCTCTTGTTTAACAAACTTAATTCACCAAAACGATTAAATCCAAGAATACCCTTCTTTTTCTAATTCTAACGCTAACTCTTTACCACCAGACTTTACGATTTTTCCATCGGCTAGAACATGAACAAAATCCGGCTCAATATAATCCAACAACCGTTGGTAATGCGTCACAATCACGAAGCTTCTATCGGGTGCTCGTAAAGCATTCACACCATCGGCAACAACGCGCAAGGCATCAATATCTAAACCAGAATCTGTTTCATCTAAAATGGCTAGCTTTGGCTCAAGCAATGACATTTGTAAAACTTCATTCCGTTTTTTTTCACCACCTGAAAAGCCAACATTTACATCACGATATAAAAACTTTTGGTCCATTTTTAGTTCTTTCAACTTGGCTTTCACTAGTCCAATGAAATCCATAGCATCTAAAATCTCTTCACCACGAGCTTCACGAATAGCATTCAACGCAGCACGTAGAAAATAAATATTCGTCACCCCCGGAATTTCAACCGGATACTGGAATGCTAAGAACAGACCTTGCTGCGCTCGCACATCCGTTTCCAATGCCAACAAGTCCTTGTCTAGAAAAGAAACCGAACCCTCAGTAACCTCATAATCCGACTTACCCGCTAATACATTACCTAGAGTACTTTTCCCGGCGCCATTCGGCCCCATTATGGCATGCACCTCACCTGGTTTAACCTCTAAATTAAGGCCTTTAAGAATTTCTTTGTCGCTTATTTTAGCGTGTAGATTTTTTACTGATAACATTTATGTTTTACCTTACAAGTTGTTAGGGCTATTTAAAACCCACATCCCAACCTTCTCCCTTAACAGGCGAAGGAACTAAATTCATACTCTTATCCTACCGATCCTTCCAAACTCAATCCTAATAATTTTTGTGCCTCAACAGCAAACTCCATCGGTAGTTCTTTCATAACTTCCTTACAGAACCCATTAACAATCATAGAAACAGCATCCTCAACACCAAGACCACGTTGCTGGCAAAAGAAAAGTTGGTCTTCACTAATTTTAGAGGTTGTTGCTTCATGCTCAACTTGAGCTGAACTGTTTTTCACTTCCATATAAGGGAATGTATGTGCGCCACATTTGTCGCCCACTAATAAAGAATCGCACTGCGTATAATTACGTGCATTCTCTGCACCCTTATTAATTTTAACCAAGCCACGATAGGTATTTTGTCCACGCCCTGCTGAAATACCTTTAGAGATAATAGTACTCGAGGTGTTTTTCCCCAAATGAAACATTTTGGTTCCAGTATCCGCTTGCTGACAGTTATTGGTTAATGCTACCGAATAAAATTCACCAACGCTATTATCACCTTGCAAAATCACACTTGGATACTTCCAAGTAATAGCAGAACCAGTTTCCACTTGCGTCCATGATACTTTAGACTGATTGCCACGACATGCGGCACGCTTGGTCACAAAGTTATAAATACCACCTTTGCCATTTTCATCACCGGGATACCAATTTTGCACGGTTGAGTATTTCACCTCGGCATTTTCCATCACAACAATTTCTACCACAGCAGCATGTAGTTGATTTTCATCACGCATCGGTGCGGTACAACCTTCTAAATAACTCACATAAGCATCATCATCTGCAATAATTAACGTGCGCTCAAATTGCCCTGTGTTAGCGGCATTAATTCGGAAATACGTCGATAACTCCATTGGGCAACGCACCCCTTTTGGAATATACACAAAAGAGCCATCACTAAATACTGCCGCATTTAAAGCTGCAAAAAAATTATCACTCGCAGGCACGACTGAGCCTAAATATTTTTGTATTAATTCTGGGTGTTCTTGCAATGCCTCAGAAAAAGGGCAAAAGATAACCCCCTCTTTCGCTAATTTATCTTTAAACGTCGTCGCAACAGAAACACTATCGAAAACTGCATCAACCGCTATCCCCGCTAAACGTTGCTGCTCAAGCAAAGGAATACCCAGTTTTTCATAGGTCCGTAACAATTCAGGATCAACTTCATCTAAGCTTTTAGGACCATCTTCATTCGTTTTAGGGGCCGAATAATAAATAATATCTTGATAGTTAATCGGGGCATATTTTAATTGAGCCCAATCATGCGGCTCTTCCATCGTTAACCAACGTCGATATGCTTTTAAACGCCATTCGAGCATAAACTCCGGCTCATTTTTCTTAGCTGAAATTATGCGGATCACATCTTCACTTAATCCTGGTGCGATAGAATCGGATTCGATATCCGTCACAAACCCATGCTCATACTCTTTATTAATTAATTGGCTAATCTCTTGCTGACTCATGCCACCACCTTATTACGAATAAATTGAATTGGAAATTCTTTACGATCTAACGGTTTACACATTTGCTGTAGTGAAATACCTTGCAACACATCATAGATAACACTTGAAATCGTCGCCCAGCTATCTTTAACTTCACATGATGCTTCCATCTCACAACATCCCATATGATGCTCACATTCTGTCATGGCAATATCGCCATCTAAAACGCTGACAATTTGCGCCAAGCTAATCGCCCCTGGTGCCCGCGCTAACTGATAACCACCCTGGCTACCACGATGCGACAATAGCAAGCCTGCTTTGGTTAACTCTTTGAGAATTTTACTCACCGTTGGTAAAGCGACTTTAGATAGTGCCGTTAATTCAGATGCCGCAAATTTCTGCTCTGGCTGAGCAGCCATAGCCAGTAGGATTTTAGTGCCGTAATCGGCAATTTTGCTAATGCGTATCATATAGGACCAAATTAGTGCTGATTGAGGTGAATGATACGCTTTTTTAGTGTGATTTCAAGTGCTAGGTTTATTAATCTAAACGGCGTCATTGTACGTAGTTAATACTGCCGAGCCTGATCTTTTTCGGCAACTACAGCCAGAGGCTAAAGCGCTATAAAAACCTGAGACGATAGTAGCCCAAATCGGTAAAGCAATTAGAATAAACAGGAAATCAGTTCCAGGTAATATTGTCATTACTACTTTAGGTGAAACTACTTTCTGTAACTGTGTCATCATTTCAGCATTGAAAAGATTCAACCCTGTATTAAGTGGTGCAAAAATTGAGATGACTATCGCTGTGCCTGAAGTAAAATCTTTAGCCGTTAGAGACCAACTTGCACCAACATAGCGTGCCTCACCAAAAGCTTGAGTCAAGCCTTTAGTCAACGCACCGCCGCTTAATGATTTATGAATAATACTGTCAATTGATGTACCAGGAAAAATATTGATACCAACCACAGCAGAAAATAATAAAAGATAAAGCTTCAAACCCTCATGAACCAAAGTATTCCATGGCAAATCATGTTGGGGCTTACAACGAGCACAACAAGCACGCGCACCCATTTTATGAAATAAAGGAACTAAAACTATGGCTATCCGCCAATAAAAAAAATATTAAA
>JAWUYR010000068.1:0-50009 GCA_034110705.1 Gammaproteobacteria bacterium
CACATTAAGACCAACGGGGCAGTTACTATAAGTTATAACGCCTGTTGCAAGTGTACTTTCACTATTATTATTGTGCAAAGCAACACTAGATACAAAATTAGCCAGCCCATCATCTGAAATATTTTTAATCGTGTAAGTAACAGCCTGAACCTTATCAGCCTCAAGTAATACTTTCTCACGATTAGGGGTAATACTAAAATCGCTCGCACTGGCAATAAAAATTATAAAAAGTAGTATATAGGTAAAAAAACTCGTTTCACTTTGCCCCCCTGGACTCACGATGGATTGGTCAAAATATTACCAAAGTAAGCTTAAGGGAAGTTTAAGAGATTAAAATTACAGGTTAAAAAAGATATTTAACGCCTAAAGTTACCTGAGAAAACTCTACTGAAAAATTAATAGGGTCAACTAAAGGTTTTCGTGTTCCTTCAGAAAATTCACGAACCCTTGCCTGGCCTACGTTCACAAATTGATAACCAACCGAAGCAAGTAAATTTTTTGTAACGGGCACATCCACGCCCAAGCTCCATTGATAAGCAAAATTAGAGTACGTTTTAGGCTCTAGTGATGTCGTTTTCGACACACCAAGGTTATTGCGGCTAAAATAATCTGTATTTAATGCCATACCCAGGCCCGCACCTAGGTATGGATGGAAGAATAAATTAGGAAAAAAGTTCACTTTCCCGGTCAACATGAAGCGCTTACTACTGATTTTATTAGTATAATCATAAGTGTGCTTAGGTTTAATATCATAACGATTAATACCATTCCCTTTAGAGTCCAATCCCGATATGGAATAAAAATTTCCCCCAACACTTAGACTATTCACCCCTAATATTTGTAACCATCTTGCTTGCGGCTTAATTTGATACCCCCCACCCAGTCCAAATTGCATACCTGCTTTAGAGCTAGTAGTAACTAGCTTTACGTTATTACCCGCAACATATGTGAAGGTAGTATCAGGAGAAGAATACTGCCCGGCGAAACCGAGAGAACCCTCTATATAAAAATGATTATTACTTGGCTTAAACAATACTGGCGTGGCTAACAAGCGCAAGCCTTTCTGAGTTAATGAAAGTCGTACCTTATCATCAATAATACGGTTAACCCCGACTACACGCTTCCAAACCACTTTTTGATAATTTTCATAGCCGATTAAAAACCCTAGATACCGTGTATCACTTGCAAGCTTAACTTTAATTGTTTTGCGAGAGCTCGGAACAATAATCAATGTTTTACTAGTAATAAGGTTATTCCGTAGCACCTTGCGTGGACTATCGAGCAAGCTAAAGAACTTGGCCGAATTAAAAACTTGGTTATTTGCCAACTGGTAAATAACCAACTGTGTTGGATTACCTTTTTGCTTGGCCTTAGCATTAATACTCGCACTCGCTTGTATTTGTACGGTCACGGTTTGGCCATAGGCAGAAGCACAAAACACAAAACCACTAATGCAGAGAAATGCCATGAAGATGGCATGAAGATGGCATTGAGGTCGAATTTTTTTATTATCATGTTTTTCATATGACGGTAGACTAACAAAGTAAAATTAAGATTGCATTAACAATTCTGTAAGATATCGCCTTCTTAGCCCCTAACCATTCTTTTCGTTTTAAAGCACAATATTGCACAGCGCTTACCTGAAACTATAAAAACAAACATCTTAAGAATCTCTTAACGATCGATCTGTATAGTACGATTCGCACTACAAAAAAAATAATATTAATAATAAAGGAGCACGTTTTGGCTGCACTGCAAGGAAATATTCTACTAGAATTAAAAAAAATATTACCTGCTTGTCAGGTAACTGTCGCCACTAATGCTAGTGCAAATCAAGCTTATCAAGCACTCGCTTCTTTAGTTAACAGAGGCACTAGTGCTATGAAGAGTGAGCGAATTAAAGAAGCTTTGACTCTATACATGCAAATCTATTTTTTGCTCTCAGCCATTGTGTACAACAAAACTATGCCCCTACTTTTTAAACAAGGTCTATTTTATGTTTATAGAGACATGCACAATGATATTTACATAAGTGAAAACACCCAAAGCCCGGCACTTAGTAGTATAGGAGACTCCCTTTTTGACACACCTCCCTGTCCTCCAGTAGAATACAAACACAGAAAAAATCAACAAAAAAATGAGCTAGAAATATATGTTAGCAATCAAAAGGCTTGGGAACAATATTCTGTTTCTACCTTTGGTTTTTCGCACAACAATCTTTATTTTGTTGCTCCTCATAAAGATTCATATAGCACAATTCATATTTGGAATAAAGATTCAGATCTGGAGCAGCATACTTTGGCCCATACTTTTGATGAAGATTTAGAAGCGATTTATACAGGTTCAGAAAGCTTTTTCATCGGGCAACGACATGAGACCTTCCCAGTTAAACGTGTTGACTTCACAAAAAATCCACAACCTATCGACACACGAATAAGAAGAGATCATATCTACAGCAATAACCAACATGTTTTTTGTAAGGTCAGCGGCGGAAAATCAATAGAGTTTTTCTACGATGATGAACCTATGCAATCTGCAATGGCGGATCCAAGCTTACCAAGTCGTCAAATTTACTACGTCTCTATTTCCCCAGACGGGGAAAAGGCTTTAATTGTTTACTTAAAAGAAAAAGGGGGCTCTAGCACTGTTATCGTCAGAGTTATTTTAGATAATAAGACTATGAAAAGTTCAGATGAATTAACTATTTCTAATTTTCCTAGCACAAAAAAAATCACTTGGTTTTCTGATTCAGAAAATCTCTTTTTTCACGATGCAAAGGCAAAGCCCGAACTTTACCATGCCACATTCGAAGATCTAATCTCGTTTAACAAAGTTAAATTAGCCCTTCCACCTCGCATGGCTAGTCTTTCATTATTGGATCTATACCTATTTCAATGTGCTGACAACCAATTCAATGCAATTTCAAGCCTCTATTCAACCGGAATTTACGCGGTTAAATTCAGATATGATGCCGCTACTAATTTACTAACATCACTTCCATTGATGGAAGAAAAAACTCAATCTCAGATTTTCACCACCAGCCTTACCCAAACTAATCGACCTATTTCAGAATGCAAAGCAAATCATGATGGATCGAGTGTCGCAGTACGAAGTGGACTTAGCTTAAAAGTAGTCAAATTTAATGAGCCTGGAGAGATACCAACTGATGTCGCACTTGCCGGCAGGAACAGCGCGTTAAAAACATATTTAGTTTATGGGGAAAGAAAATGATAGTTCATGAATATATACTAAAAAAATTACTTGTATCCTGTTTTCTGATGCTCAGATCTAAATCAACATCATGGTTTTCAAAACCACCGGGGCTTCTTGACTTTACGCAAAAACTAGACGACGTAAACACTAAAATTCAGGCTTTATGCTTGCTCAACATGGAAGAATTACAATGGAGAGGTGATCGAAAAATTGAGGTTGAGGTTGGGGCAATAGAAATTGCCACGGCAACCACTTTAGACGCCTTGATGTATGGGCAGGAAAAAAAATATTTCACACTATCCGACAACATGCACACAACTATCAACTCTTGGGATAGTAATATTAAAAAACATCATAAGTATCTTCTTGATATCTGGTGGGCATTAGAAAAAATATCTCTACGAATCTTAACGACATGGAAAGATGAAGAAGACCTGCTCAAAAAATTAGAAAGATCTTTAGGTCTAGCTCAACCTCAACCTGGAACCCCTCTCGCAGAGACAGAAAATGACGCGGCTAGAGCAGACGCACCTCCACCAGAAATTTCTTTTACACATACTCCTAATATTTGTGAAATAAAGCCTATTGCATTTTCTGTTGAAAATCCTAATAAAAATTTTGAAATGGCCACCAATGATTACTTAGATGTAGTCATATCTCCTGAATCAAATAATTATGCCGTATCTACGGAAAAAAGTTACTCTATCTATCAGAGGCCTTACACTCCGATTAAAACTGAAACCCTACAAGATGATGAAACTTTACTACATGTCGGCATTATTAATGCTCAATCTTATTTCCTATTCATTGTAAAAGACAATACATTAGAAAGACGGACTTGCAACATAAATGGACATGTTATCAAAAAATGTATATTTAACTTAAAAGGCAATGCTCTTTATCGGACATCAAGCTGTGTTACTGTACTGGTTATTCAAGAATCCGATATTGGAATATATGTATTAAAATCTAATGCTGATAAATTTTCATTGATCCGAATTGCGATGGGCGACATTATTAAAGTCGACGTTAGCAATAGGGCATTGCTGATTTTATCTCAAAATGGTACTGAGCAAAGAGTTAATCATATTGCTCTACATAATATTCTAACTGAAGAATTTAGCTCAATACCTTTACTAACTACTTTGCTGCAAAATAATTTAACAGATATTGTAGAATTGAAATTTTGTGGGGATGAAAACTTTGCTATATTAGGTAAGCCTAATGCAAAATCTGTAAAAGGCGAACTTAAACTATATGAAATTGGTAAGCCTATGCCTGTACTAGTTAATAGCAATACAAAAGCAAATATTGATTTAATTCGCTGCAGTAAAAATGAAATTCTGATGGCTTCTGAAGGTTCATTGTTTCGTTACCCTACAAAACCTAAAGCAAATCCAATAAAGGTTATGAACATAGCAGCTACTTATGCTATTTCACCAGATGAAGAAAAGATAATTGGCTTCGATCCTAAAAGTGGCCATATATCAATTATTGATACCAAAAATCTTACCAAAATGGCAGGCTACATAGCTCCCCTAAAAACAAGCAACCATTCCTAGGCATAAAAGTTTCTGCTCATGCCATGATGAATGTCATTGCTTACTGCATTTTTAAATAAGACGCAGGGAAACATTTTAGCTATAAAATATTATTTTTAATAATAGTCTTTATAGAAAAATTAAAGTTCCTACAATATTAGATTACAGCTAATCACCACACGCCATTAATAAAATGGTTAATAATACCCTTCGCTTCAACAGCAAGAAATGGCCTGGGGGATAGTATTATCAAAAATTAACTGTAGAGACTAACTCTCAACCAAATAAAAAGGGCTTATGAATAAGCCCTTTTTATTTGGTTGACGAACATTAGCAATATCGAAATATATCCTACTTCTTCTAAGCAAAATCACCTTCAGCCGTTACCTTATAAAAGTTGTTTCCCTCAGGGTTATTGCTGAAAACTGAACCTGTAGATGTATAATAGTCCCCTGACTCGGCGCGCATTGCTTATGCATCTATACCGAAGGCTCCATTATTCATCACTTCAACCTTATCAAAAGACATTGACCTTTTTGGGCTAGTATTAAAAGCAGAAACTTCGACACCTGATCGATCATTATATGAGATTTGTGAATCTCCTAATTTATCACCTGTAATCGTAAATTCACCACTTTTCGCGTAAATGCTATTACCACCATTATGAATGATTTTTGTATTATGCAAATTAATAATCGACGAAGAATGTTCAACGGCTAAACCATGACCTAAACCAATACCTAGGTTTGCCTTAGGGTCTTGATTTAACGTTTCAGAAATAATGGAGTTGTTCACCTTCAACGTCACAGAGCCTGCACGATTTTCATTATCAAAATTACGCAAGAAAATATCAAATTCACGATTTTTAAAGACCATTGAAGAATCTAAAGTTACTGAACCATTTGTCATAAAAATACCATCATCATTATTTTGAATGAGAACATTAGAGGCGTCAACTGAACCACCATTAGCCCATAAACCACTAAAAGCATTATCTCTGATTTCGTTGTTTGAGCCATTAATAATAACTTGCCCAGCATCAACTCTTATTCCAGCATTAAGGAAAGAATATCCATAATCTTTCAGTTTATTAATTTCATTTTCTGAAGGCTGGAAAATATTACCTTCACCTGGGTCAACATAACCTGAGTTTTCTTTAACAATAATATTCGTTGCTTCCATTTTACCGGCTGCAATCCAAATGCCTGTTCCTGAGCTTCCAAAAACGGTTACATCTGCTAACGTTAGTTCACCCTCAGACTGCATGTAAATACCATGGCCACTAGTTTGCTCCATTGTAAGATCGCCTTCACTTTGACTGGTTTGTGTATTGTCGATATTAACATTATACAACTTAGCTTCACGCATGAAGCCTGCCTTGCCACTGATCAACAAACCATAATCTTTATTATTAATTATGTGTGAATCAAAGAGTGTGATTTTATCGCTTTGTAAGTTAACGCCAAAACCGCCGTTACCTTCTATGGTTGCATTTGTAAACATCGCGTTGCCGGCAATATGTTGTACACCACTTTGTTCGTTATTTTTAATAGTAACATTATTAAATTTTTGCTTATAAAATCTTGAGCTAAGCGCATCAGCATCGCCATCAATCACAATACCAATATTTGAGTTGTCTGAAAAAAGACCGCTTAAAATATTAATACTACTATTGTTTAGATACAAACCAGTTTCATTCTGACTGCTAATGTAATTACTAAAGAAGGCAAAACTGTTTTCTTTAATACTCGTACCTCTGCCTTCAACTTGTTCGGTAGTAACATCTTGATTAAAATTAACCTTGGCGACCTTGTCGATGTTAATACCGGTAGTGCCTCCTGTAATCTTAACTTTACCATTAATGTTAGTAACGCCACCGTGAATATTAAGACCAATATCGCTATTGTTAATATTAATGTCACCATCAATAGTCACATTACCGTTAACATCGATACCAACATCATTTTCAGAAAAGCTAGTCTTAGCTAGATTAACACTGCTATCACCTACTATTTGTAAACCAGTGTCATAATTATTAATGATAATATCAGACAACAAAACATTTTGTTTGTTGTCGATTAAAATTGCTAACGAGTCATTTTCCAATCCATTAAAATTAAAATGCTGAATCGAGCTGTTATCAGCCATAGCAATCGTGCCATTCAAAAAGTTAGGCCGAGTATCTTCACCCTCGCCTTTAACTATCTTGATACCACGATGATAAACATCTTCACCAGCTGCTTGCACAGCGTCTTCGATATTATTGAATGGGTTAGATACCGTACCATCACCGCCAGCAGCAGCATCGTTATCGACTTCAAAATATTTATCGCGCTCAATAATCGTCTTATCTTTAATATCTTGATTAACAACGATATCAACATCACGCACCACAGGGTCTGTCATACGTTGATAAATACTATTGCTACCTTTAACCGCTTGCGCACCACCTAGTGTAAAACGAGCACCGACTAAAATTTGAGTGCCACGAGCTTTGTCTGTTTGCACCGAGGCATTGAAACCTATTGCGTTATTAATTTTGTATTCCACTCGTGCACGTGAGCCTGTTAAATCACTACCGAAAGTATAAACGGCAAAGTAGCCACGTAGCTTATCACTGCCTAAAGTGCGGCCAATTTCAATGCCACCACCAGCATTAGAAGTTTCTGTATTGCTTTTAATATATTCAACCAAATCATGGCCTTCAATATCAATTTTTCCACCTTTGTATTCATCGCTTACAAATTTGGTTTTACCCATCGGTAAATAAGCATTAGCACGGAAATCCCACGTTAAGCCTAAGCGCTCAACGCCGACGGTAACCTGAGTGAATTGATTGTTGTTAACCGAACGTAATGAATCGTAGAAAGTATAAGCACCCCAAATAGAATCTTCCGAATCACTAACACGACGAAAACCTAAGCCTAAGTTACCCTCAAATGTGTTACCGTTCGCATTCTGAGAGCCTGTGCCATATTTTGCCATTACGTTGGCATATACCATGAAATCGTTGTCACCCATGAAAGGGACCATAGCATCGAGTGTGCCGATGCTGCGACTGCCAGTTTGTGTTTCAACCATTAATCGCGCTTTACTCCATGGAAGCTCATTTGCAGAAGAGACTAGTTCGTCAGCGCTTTCAGCATTGGCAATATCCATTGGCACAAAAAAAGGTAATATTCCTAAGCTAGTAAGTAAAATTTTTCTTATTATTTTCATCTTCGATCCTCCTAGATCTTATGGCCTCCTTGCTTATTCTAATAAACCTTTGTGAACTTCTAAATTTGACATTTCATCTCTAAGATGAGTAGATAAAGTCATTCCATGACTAGATTATGGGGGATATTACCAGGAGATCCTTAATGCAACCTTAAAAAGATGCTTTAACTTGGCAAGATAGGCGTGTTCTGAAAGAAAACACGCTGGCACCAGTCGAACCTGATAATTTATATCAAAAATAATAACGTAAGTTTGCCGTCACTAACTGTTGATTAAAGGCGAATTTCGGCTGCTCAATAATATTTGAGCCTTCCACTATCTCAGCTAAACGAATAACCCCACCATTAACATATTGATAACCCAAGCCAAATGATAACGACTGATTAAGCTGATAATCCACGCCAATCCCGAGCTGATAAATAGTGGCACTATTTTTTGCTTTGCTTTGCCTGCGATCACCATTCGATTTTCGAATGAGCGTATAACTATTGTTATATTGTGCTGTTCCGATACCAATTGAGACAGGAAGACTGAATTTTTTATAGCTAACAACATCACTCTGTAACACCAATAAATATTGCATTGCACTTATACCAACAACAACATCATTAAATGTTTTAGGTACCGGACGCTCATGAATATAATTGAGATCATCACCTTTAGCCTTTAAGTTCATTAGCATTTTCAATTGCGCACCAAGGCTTAAGCTGGTGAAGAAAGATAAGCCATCAATTTTGGCAAATTGCCATTGATATCCGAAATCCAAAGCATATGGCCCTAAACCGCTCGAGTTTACTTTAATAGCTCAGGTATTAAATTTATTAAGCTGGTATTGATCTTGTAACTTAACACTACCAACACTCAAACTACCACCGATATAAAATTTATTATTTCTTGGGAGAACAATGGCTTTCGGCGATTTCGGCAGACTAATTCGCACTCTTGTCCTCTCTATA
The DNA here is from genome assembly GCA_034110705.1 of Gammaproteobacteria bacterium. Lineage (GTDB taxonomy): Bacteria > Pseudomonadota > Gammaproteobacteria > JABDGN01 > JABDGN01 > JAWUVP01. The sequence goes on from JAWUYR010000068.1 coordinate 8,930, forward strand.
TGCACCGTGATAGTTTTTAGTTTAACTTTTCCCAAGTCAACTACTCGGCGCCAAACTTTACCTTTAAGCGTATTATAAGAAGCGACTATACCAATATAACGTACATCTTCTCCTGAATCGATTGTGATAGATTGGCTTTTATTAGGCAATAATAAAACTTGTTGTTTTTTAATCAAATCAGTGCGCAGCGTTCGGTGGCTACTGTCTTCTAGTGTAAAATATTTAGCTTTGGAAAAACGGCTACTGCTGGCTAACGAGTATATTGACACAGCAATCGGTGCAGAGGCTTCTTTCCCGCTACTATTTGCATTCTGGCTAGCTGAAAGATTAAGCGTATATTGCACGCTTCCACTTGCTGTAAAAAATAAAACACTGAAAGCTAAAGCTGTTGCTAACCTAATAATATTTAAAATAATTTTATGCTGATATTTCATTTTCTGAATCGACCAATCTCTATTTAGAAAATGATTTTAACAAGCAAAACTTAGCTCTACATTAAAATAATTACCGCTCTAACAGTAATTGTACTTAATTTCACCTTAATACTAGTCCCGTATTATCGAGAACATAATAATTCTCCGTTAGGGATCACAATAATGAAAATAAAAACCATATTACTCTTTAGCCTATTTTTAATCAGTCAAATACTGTTTGCAGATACTTTGCATGTTAATAAAGTTTCTGGATCCGATAGCGCCGCTGTAGGTCAAAAACTGGAACAAGTGCTTGAGGTTACCCAAGCCGATACTTACGACCAAACTAAAATCAATTCAATAACAATCGAAACGAAAACACCAGAACAGATTGTCGTTGTTCAAGATGCAACTTCACCTTGTGTTTCCGCAGCGCCCATCAGTATTGGCAATGATCATGCCCAGGCCTGTCGTTTTAAACTTGAAATTGAGCCACGTTTTGGTTCAATATCACAAACTATTTCTGTCTCTAATCCCGCATTCAAGTTAACGTTTAACGATAATAATCCAGTTATTGTAGATGTTGGCGCAACCAAACTACTACAGTTTAGTTTACAAAACCCAACTCATGAAAATATTCATATCGAAGCCCTACATAAAAGCTTTGAAGATGATAGCTTTATTGTTATGCCTGATAGTGATTGTGAAAATGCGACATTGAATGTCGACACTAAAGAGAGTTGTAAATTTACTTTAAGCTACACCCCAAAAGCTGAAGGGGACAAGCATATTGACGTTATAATTCAAGCACTCGATGCTTTGCAGCAAGAAACCAATAGTAACGTTATTAAGCTCGAACTACAAGCAAAAGTTATTAATACACCTCTTAGGTTAAGCTATCAAGGTGAAAACCCAGTTAGTAATAATGTTGGGGTTAGTAAAATTCTCGACTTTAAGTTAGACAATACCGCCAATACTAATATTCAACTAGGTTTGTTAAGCAATAATATTAAAGACAGTGAATTTTCTATAGTTCCCGGTAATAACTGTGACGATACAATTCTTAATGCCGAAACTAAAAGTAGCTGTAGTTTTATGTTGAAATACACACCAAAATCTGACGAAGCTAGACAGCTCACTATCGTTATTCCCGGCCTGGATCCGGCTAATAAACTTATTGAAAGTAATCCTGTGAACCTCATGCTACAAGCCAAAGCCAAAGCACCGCTCATGTTAAGTTATCAAGGTGAAATGCCTTTGAATATTATTGGCAATGATGATGTTCATACGATGTCTTTTACCCTGACATCACAAAATACTAATCCGATTGAAGTGAATGATATTAACTTTGAGACTATTAGTAATAATTGCAACAAAGCGTTATTAAGAACAGGGGAATATTGCAAGTTTGTTGTTGATGCTAATGTTGTCAAAGCAGATTCGTTTGACATCCAAGCTAACGGTCTCGACACTCTAAATAAAACTGAAATCGACAGTAATGATATTAAAATACCTATCAATAACTCTCATGTTTCAGTTAGCCCAAGCATGTATGAAAAAGCTCCTGCTTCACGCACGCTAGGAGATAGCTTTAATTACGAACTCACAAATTCCACAAGTCATAATATAACTGTCCAAGTTAATGGTGTCGATAGTGAAACTAATATCCAATTATCCGCGGGCATGTATCTGGGCAATGTTAATATTCTTAACCTCAACGATGGAAGTCCAAGTAACTGCAATAGCCCGGATCTGATGAAGCGTCATTATCTCGTGCCAGCAAACTCTAGTTGCAGTATTTTTATTCGCGCTAGCTGCAAGAGAAACCCTAATAGGGATGTTAATGATGGGCCTACCTTTGCTAATAGTATTGATGACTGCTATAACAAATTTAGTCCTACTCAGATTAATTATGATTCCCCAATCAGTGGTCGAGACTTTGAGATGGAATTAAAGAACATTGTAAATAATAAAGTGGTTAATACCTTTGGTTTTAAAATGAAGTTTTCTGACTAAAGAAATATTATATTTCATTAATTATGGCAGCCCCTTTATTTTCCAACTATACTAGGGGCTATGTCAAAACTTCAAATACCTAATTTCGATTTACAGCCAGATCATATTGTTGAACAACTGCGCTCATTATTAAAAAGCAACCAAGCAGAAATCACCATGCTATGTGAGCAAGAACAACCCAGTTGGCAAAATTTCATTGCGCCTATTGAAATGCTAGATAACACACTTAGCCAGTTTTTCTCACCACTGAGTCATTTAAATTCCGTTTGCAATACCGATGCCTTGCGTGAAGCATACAATGGATGCTTACCATTACTCAGTGAATACTCAACTGATTTAGGGCAGAGTAAACCATTGCTGGCCTCTTATCAAAAAATAAAAGATTCGCCTGAATTTTCTCATTTATCTATTGCCCAACAAAAAGTCATAGATAATGCTTTGCGAGACTTCACCTTATCAGGCATTGACCTACCTGCTGAAAAGCAATTTCGTTACAAAACCATTAGTGCTCGAATCAGTGAGCTGATCACCAATTTTGAGGAAAATATTTTAGATAGTGACAACGCTTGGCAGAAACAGATAACCGATGTAACAAAGTTACAAGGCATACCCGCACATCGCATACAGCTTGCGCAGGAAGCTGCCCAAGCAAAAAGCAACGATGGGTATCTGTTAACGTTAGATTTCCCTTGTTATTATGATGTTGTGACATTTGCTAACTCAGCTGCATTACGTGAAGAGCTTTATCAAGCTTATACAACGCGCGCCTCCGATCAATCTGCATTATTTGCACAATACGACAATCAGCCTATTATTAATGAGCTTCTAGCTCTGCGTGAAGAAAAATCCAAGCTACTCGGTTATGCAAACTATGCCGAACTCTCTTTAGTTTGTAAGATGGCCGATACCCCTGCGCAAGTCGATAACTTTTTAAATACGTTAATCAAAAAAGTTAAAGAACCCGCCAAACAAGACTTGGAGCAATTAGAAAGTTTTGCCGGATGTGAGCTTCAGCCTTGGGATACCTCTTATTACAGTGAAAAATTGCGTCAAGAAAGATATGCTATCAGCCAAGAAGAAATTAAACCTTACTTCCCTGTGAATCATGTGCTTGAAGCACTGTTCACCATTAGTAATAAATTATTTTCCATTCATTTAAAAGACATTACAGATACTCTTCGGCCTGCACAAACTTGGCACAAAGATGTTCGTTTCTATGAAATTTATGATGCCAATGACACATTAATTGGCGGCATTTACATGGACTTTTTTGCCCGAGAAAATAAACGTGGCGGCGCTTGGATGAATGATGTTATCGGCCGGTTTAAACAAGCTAATGGGGAAATACAATTACCCATTGCTTTTTTAACCTATAATTTCGCTCCAGCGACGGCCGACAAATCGGCTTTACTCACGCATGATGATGTCGTCACATTATTTCACGAATTTGGGCATTGTTTACAGCACTTACTCACTCAAATAGATTACCTAGATGTTTCGGGCATAAATGGTGTCGCCTGGGATGCGGTTGAATTTCCGAGCCAATTTATGGAGGCTTGGTGCTGGCAGCCAGAAAGTTTACGATTACTGTCGAGTCATGTTGATACAGGCGAATCATTGCCTACAAGCATGGTTGAGAAGTTAGTTGCCGCTAAGAACTTTCAGGCTGGTTTGTTTTTATTACGCCAATTAGAATTTGCGTTGTTTGATATAACACTTTATTCACAATACAAGCCACAAAAGGATTACGTACAACAAACATTGAATACTATTCGCCAACATGTTGCTGTGATACAGCCACCACAGTACAATCGCTTCCAGAATAGTTTTTCACATATTTTTGCAGGTGGTTACGGTGCTGGCTACTATAGTTATTTGTGGGCTGAATTATTAGCTCGAGATGCATTCTCTGCTTTTAAAGGTGATATTTTCAATGCTGAACTTGGCCAGCGTTTTAAAGAAACCGTTTTAGGCTTAGGTGGTAGTTTAGCGCCAGAAGTCGTGTTTGAAAAATTTATGGATCGTGCGCCTGATAGTGAATCGCTGTTAGGATATTACGGTTTGTAAATTATTAAACCTATTATCTTTACTAGAAATGAAAAATAAAACCTAGTGAATATAATTCAGACGTTGGAAAGTGTTTGCCCTCGTCTCCAATAATGCGGCTATACGTCGCCAAAAATGATACGCTAGGAAAATCACTTAACGTCATGCTCATGCCTGCAGCATATTCTGGACGCCAAACATAAAGATGACGCGCTGAACTAGGGGCCGGTTTTCCATTATCAGGGTTTACTAAACCTTGCTTGGCATTAACGTAGGCGGAGCCTATTTTACCCAACAAATAGAAACCACCACCAAGAGGATAGCGAACAACCGTTAAAAGATCAAAGCTGTTTTCACTGACCACACCATTCCAACCAGTTCCGTTTAAATCTTTAAATACCTGGTTTTGAAAAGTTTGGTAACCCATTTCAATACCGATATATTGATCGATATTATAGCCCATGCCGATTCTACCAGCAGGTACCCAATTAACTTGGCCACCTTTTGCTGTAGCGTTATAATCGCTAGCTTGAAAATTATTATAACCTCGACCGATTTCTAAAAAGCCATAAACACCATGAGGATAGCTTGGCGCCGAAAAAATGGTACTGAAAGAAAAAAGAAAAACTAGGCTTATAATTTTATTCATGAGTTTAGTTGCTTATCTATATAGTTAATAAAATCACCTGCAATATTAAGCCCGGCTAAATTATGCAGTTCTTGAATGCAAGTTGGACTGGTAACGTTGATTTCCGTAACATGATTATCAATCACATCTAAACCAACAAAATCTAAACCTTTATCACGCAAAACAGGGCCAATCTTAGCACAAAGCTCTTGTTCTGTTTTAGTTAATGGTAGCGCTTGCACTGTCGCACCAACCGCCATATTGCCACGAATATCATCAGCACTAGGCGTACGTTGCAATGCGTGACTGGCCGCTATTCCGTTAACCATTAGGATACGTTTGTCACCATGCTGCTTGATACCTGGCAAGTATTCTTGCACCATCGTCATTTGTTTGCCGCCATCAGTTAATGTTTCGATAATAACATTAATATTTTTTTCATTTTTCTCAGCTAAAAATATTGACTTGCCGCTCATACCATCTAAGGGTTTTAAAATAACAGTTCCTAGTTCACGCCAAAACTTTTTAATTAAATGTTTGTCTTCGCTCACTAATGTTTTTGGGCATAATTCTTGAAACCATAATGTAAATAACTTTTCATTGGCATCATGTATACTGCGCGGATTATTGATCACCCATGTACCTTGCTGTTCGGCTTGCTCAAGCAGATAAGTCGAATAAATATATTCCATATTAAAAGGCGGGTCTTTACGCATAAGTACAACATCGAATTCACTAAGATTATAAATCTTTGTCTCGGAAAGTTGTACACTTTCATCTTGCTGGCTTAATGTGATTTGTTGTGCCTGGGCTTTAACAACCCCTAGATCTGAAAAAAGATCATGCTGCTGAAAGTAATAAAGCTCCCCCCCTTTGGTTTGAGCGGCCATGAGCATCGCAAAACTACTATCATGCTTTGGGTCAATAGATTCAATTGGATCCATCAATACGGCTAATTTTATCGTCATATTACAACTCCTTCGCTGCGGCTAATCTTGCAATAACCCCATAAATATAAAAACGTCGTTGACTAGCCGCACAAGCTTTTTTACCTGGTGCTTGGCAGGTATCAGCAAACGCAAGTGATTGAAAGTGCATGCCAGGTGAGTTTAAATTCTCGGTGCTGCCGCGTTTTGTGTTCAAGCGATAGAATCCACCTACCACATAATCACCAACCATATAAACAACAGGTTCTGCGACTTCATCGTCCCATGTTTCAAACGTGTGCACGCCCTCTTGCAAAATGACTTTACTAACCGATACTTTGCCTTTCATTTTAGCCATATGCGTACGCTGCTTACGATTGGGCTTCAGTAACTCATCGGCCGATTTAATAGACATAATTCCCATGCCATAACTGCCAGCATCGGCTTTTATAATAATAAAAGGCTGTTCTTTAATGTTGTATTGATCATATTTTTTTTGAATGGCACGAAATAATACTTCGGCATTATATTGAAGACAGTCCAGACCCTCACCCGCCATAAAATCAACTTCACCACAATTGCGAAAATAAGGATTGATTAACCATGAATCGATATCAACTAACTTAGAAAACTCTTCCGCTACTTTTTTATATTCAGAAAAATGCTCTGACTTGAGACGATGCTCCCAGCCATGACGTAAATCTGGAGCAATCGGTTGTTGTAAATTTTCTAATATTTTAGGATAGCCACCGGACAAGTCATTGTTTAACAAAATAAAATCAGCGACAAAACCATCACTTTCTAGCTTATTATCTTTTCTTTGTATCGAGTATAAAGTAACTTCTCGTTCACTCGCGGTTTTTAATATTGTAGGCTCGGTTATTTCTTCGAGCAAACTACCAATTCGAACTTCATAACCAGCACCGGAAATAATATCAACCAGAGTGGCTAAATTCTCTAGATAAAATAAGTTCCTGGTATGACTCTCTGGAATTAAAAGAATTTTTTCCGCTGTCGGGCAATAGGCTTTTAAAGTGCTTTGCATCGCTTGAATACACAACGGTTTTAATTCTAGATTGATATTATTAAAGCCAGCCGAAAATAAATTTGTATCAACCGGCGCAACTTTAAATCCTGAGTTTCTAACATCAACAGAAGAATAAACAGGTGATTGTATCGTATTCCATTGCTGACGAAACCAGCATTCAATTTGTACTTGTTTATTAAGAAGCTCTTCTTCTAAAGCAAATAAAGGCTCAGTGATTGGAGTGGCCAAAAGTGGTACTGCTGTCGTCATATGATTTCCTATCTCGCCAAGTAAACATCAAATCTTGAATTTTTACCATTATAACTAAAATCTGGCGCACACTCAGCAAAATTCTCTGCTAAACGCGGCCTTTTCACCACGACTCTTTTCTTTGCGGCTGCTTGAGCTAATACGAGTAATGCAGATGAGTCCTCATCAAAACCCACCACATCTTGTAGAATCCGCATTTCTTTTTTAACCAAGGCTGATTTGTCACGATGTGGGTACATTGGATCTAAATACACCACGTCGGCACGCTGTTCGGCCAAAAGTTGTAGAGCATCACCTTTGAGCAAGCTAATTCTAGCAATAACCTCCGGGATTTCAATTGCAGCACGTTGTAAACCATCGGCTAATAGCGCTTGCATCATTGGTGAGCGTTCAATCAAGGTCATTTTACAACCTAAAGAAGCTAAACCAAAAGCATCACGCCCCAAACCTACTGTTGCATCTATAATCGATAGTTGGTCATATTTTCCAACGCCAACTGCTTTAGCAATGAGTTCTTTACCGCGGTACAAGCGTCGATGCTGAGATTTGCCAGTAAGGAAATCAACGTACAATGGCTTGAAATTTTTATCTTCCGGCGCGTGTAATTCTAGCCGATTATTTTCTGTTTTTAGCGTGTAGTTTTCTGGCAAAAGCTTATTTCTTTTTTAAATGAATATAAGTCATTAAACACCCAATCCAGTCTCGAAATCTATCACTCTACCGTGACAGATTTGGCTAAGTTTCGTGGCTGGTCAACATCTGTTCCCTTAATAACAGCTACATGATAGGCCAGTAACTGTAATGGAACGGTATAGATAATAGGGGCAATGATTTCATCGACTTCAGGCATACTGATAACGCGAATGGCATCTTCTTTTTTTAACTCTAAATGTTGATCAGCAAAAACAGTTAGCTCACCACCGCGTGCTTTAACTTCTTGCAAGTTAGACAGGATCTTTTCTAATAAATTATCATTCGGTGCAATAGCCACGACCGGCATGTTCTCATCAATTAATGCTAATGGGCCATGTTTTAATTCACCAGCAGGATAAGCTTCAACATGAATGTAAGAAATTTCTTTTAATTTTAAAGCGCCTTCTAGAGCAATTGGAAATTCCACACCACGGCCTAAAAAAAAGTATGTTCTTTATGCGCAAAAAACTCAGATAAGGTTGCGATTTCTTTATCTAAATTTAATGCTGCCGTAACTTGTGTTGCAAGTTTTCGTAAGGCACTAATAATTTCTTGACTATGACCCGTCGCTTTTATTTCGGCAAACATAGCCGTAAATAATAACAATACAGTTAGCTGTGTTGTGAAAGCTTTTGTTGAAGCCACGCCCACTTCTGGGCCGGCCTTGGTGATAAAAGATAAATCTGACTCACGTACTAAAGAACTTTCTGGCACATTACAAATCGCTAGGCTAGCTAAAATACCTTCCTGCTTTGCTTTGCGCAATGCTGATAGCGTATCGGCTGTTTCACCTGATTGTGATAGCGTAATAAATAAGGTGTTTACTTCTGTAATAGACGTACGGTACCTATATTCGCTCGCGATCTCAACTTGGCATGGTATGTTAGCCAAATGTTCTAACCAGTAACGTGCAACCAAGCCAGAATGATAACTTGTACCACAAGCAATGATTTGAATGCGCTCAACTTTTGCAAAAATCTCACTGGCTTGTGCACCGAATAAATCTGGCTGTACAATATCGCCTAGCAAACAACCTTCTAATGTCTTGTTAATCGCAATAGGCTGTTCGTAAATTTCTTTCAACATATAATGTCGATAAGTACCTTTGTCAGCTTGCTGTTCAGATAACGTCGATATGGTGATCGGACGCTCGACAACCTCACTCAATTGGTTATATAAAGTTAAGCTATCACAGCGTACATCAGCAAAATCACCATCTTCTAAGAAGATAAATTTTTGTGTGACAGGTAATAAAGCTAAATGATCGGAAGCAATAAAATGCTCACCAATGCCCATACCAATAATTAATGGGCTACCATGACGTACTGCAATTAAACGATCAGATTGTTGGCTGTCGATAATAGCTAATGCATAAGCACCACGCAGTTGTTTAACCATTTCTTGAACGGCATCTAACAACTGATGTTTTTGTAATAATTCATGCAGCATGTGCACAATAACTTCGGTATCGGTTTCTGAACTAAACTGATAGCCTCTAGTCATTAATGCTTCTTTTAGCTCAACGTAGTTTTCAATAATACCATTATGTACTAATGCTAAATTAGCACCAGAAATATGAGGATGGGCATTGGCTTCGCTTGGCTGACCATGTGTGGCCCAACGAGTGTGTGCAATTCCAATGTGACTAGTCAGTGGCTTTTTCTGCAAAGCACGTTCTAATTCTTCAACTTTACCAACCCGTCGAACTCTTTCGATTTTTCCATTATTAATGACCGCCACACCAGCCGAGTCGTAGCCACGATATTCTAAGCGCTTTAATCCTTCTACTAAAATAGGTGTTACATTACGCTCTGATACTGCTCCAATAATTCTACACATATTATAATTCCGCTTTGTAAAATTTGTTTAATCTAAAGATAAAGATTTAGTCTTTCATCTTTATTTCTTTGGCGGCTGCCAAGAATCAATTGTTTTTTGTCGCGCACGAGCTAAGGTTAATTTTCCTGCCGGTGCATTTTTACTGATGCTAGATCCTGCGCCTATATAAGCGCCTTTTTCAATAGTGACGGGCGCAATTAACTGGCTGTCCGAACCGATAAACACATCATCTTCAATGGTCGTGACATATTTATTTATACCATCGTAATTACAAGTAATAGTGCCCGCGCCAATATTCACATTCGCTCCAATATTCGCATCGCCTATATATGATAAATGTGACAGCTTAGAACCTTTACCGACTTTGACTTTTTTAGTTTCAACAAAATTACCCACCTTAACACCCTCGGCTAATTCAGTACCAGGACGTAACCGAGCGAAAGGCCCGATGGTGCAATTTGCAGCAACAATTGAATCTTCTAAAATACTATTCGGTAAGACTGTAACATTCTCACCTAAGCTTACATTTTTTAAAATACTATTTGCACCAATATGGCAACCACGTGCAATTTTAACGTCACCTTCAATAATCACATTAATATCGATCACAACATCTTGCGCAACATCTAAATCCCCACGCAAATTAAAACGATCTGGGTCCATTAACGTAACCCCTTCTTCCATTAACGTTTGTGCAATAAGACTTTGATAAAAACGTTCGAGATAAGCCAATTGTTGTCGGTTGTTAATGCCAAGCACTTCTTCTGTAAATAAAGGTTGAATGCTATTAATCGAAACCTTGTCTGTCACAGCCATGGCAATAACATCGGTTAAATAAAATTCATTTTGTGCATTGCTACTACTTAATGCTTGCAACCAGTTTTGTAAATACTTAACCGGTAATAACATAATGCCCGTATTAATTTCCTCAATAGTTTTTTGTTCTAGCGTCGCATCTTTTTCTTCGACAATACCAATCAAATTATTCTCTGCATCACGAATGATACGACCAAGACCTGCCGGCTCACCAACAAACTCAGTAATAATACCCAGCTGGTTAACGGGTGTGCTCTCACATAATTCACGCAAGGTTTCTTCGGTGATCATCGGCGTGTCACCTAGAAGCACTAAAACTTGCTCACAATCTTGTAAGTGCGGTAACGTTTGTTGCAAAGCATGTCCTGTCCCTAATTGCGCAGTTTGCTCAACCCAGGTTACGTTAGCACTGGGTAATGTATTTTTAACTTGCTCACCACAATGGCCAACCACAACCATGATTTCTTTAGGCTGTAATGCATCGGCTTCTTCCAGCACCCATTGCAACATCGGCTTATTCGCCAATGGATGTAATACTTTGGGTAATGTTGAGCGCATTCTAGTACCTTGACCAGCCGCGAGAATAACCACTTTGAGAGACATAGAACTTCCTTAAAAATTAGAGAGTAATTATATAGAATAATAGAGAGAATTTACAGGGGTCTGTAAAGCTTTGTTGATTAACTCAAATATGCACTCAGCTATTACGGAGAAGGCTTGCCTCCCTAAGACCGCTTACCTTAAATTATACGATAGGTATCTCAATGCCAAATAGGCATATCCCAAAGAAGCTAGGAAGTTCCAAAGCAAGCATATAAAGTCAGTAATTGGGCGCAGTATAATGATACCTTACGTCAATACAGTTCAATTTAAACATAGGTGGATGAGGATGCAGCTGAGAATTGGTACGAAACTGAATCTGCTTATGATACCACAGGTACACTAGCACTATTTACGGGTATGGGTAACTAATTACAAATTGGAGAACTAACTCGAAAAAAAAGAGATATCCATCGGTTGTGGCATCTTAAGTAAGATGACTTCACTCGGCCAAAAGGGAACCCCCATCATTTAACTCTGGACGGTCGTCGAGAATAAACTGAGCAGCATTTGAAAATTGGGATTGCTAAGTTGGTTCAGCATTCACTAGTGATGCTTTACAAATGGCTTAAGTTGAATAAGATTTATAAACGTACAAAGAAAAAATGATCTTTACTTGGATTTTTTCTTTCCTGATTTATCATAAAAATAAGAATATATTTTGTGAGTTAATATTAGAAATATAAAAGCAACTATAACGCTTAACCATTTTGGAAATGGTAAAAACAATATTAATAATACAAATATAATTAGCGCTACAAAGCTAAAAGCATCCAGAAGTATATCTTTAAAAACACTTAAGACTAATTTCTTTAAAAAGCTAATCACCATACTCCTCTCATTGGAAGGCCCCATTTTTTATATAACATATACATATAATCTCGTCGTGAACATAGTTTAGCTATTCTGATTGCATCTAAGTATTTTTGCAATGGCTTTCTTATCAAGAAAAAAAGCATCTCTAAGCTTCTTACCTTCAATTCTTGGTATATTTTAGGGTAATTAATTTTTAAATAACGTGCGGATTTTGCAGAACTGTCAAAAATGGCATCAAGCAAAAAGACATCAACTACACGTCCAGCTATTTTAATTGCAGTTCCCGCTAAGCCTTCTGGGTTTTCTAGAAAAACAGCGGGGCTCATTTTCACTGTTAAACTTTGTACTAAAATTTTTGCCGTTTTCATTGTAAGATACTTTGCACCATAAGTTCTACCGGCATAATGTGCCGCATATAATCCTGATTTTTTTAGTAAATATTCTAATGCCTCTGGAGGTAATACGTTGTAATAATTTTTCAATATTACCGACGTTATCGCAAAAGCTGGCGATAACTCACTATCATGATTTTCAACTGTTTTGTATATTTGTTCTACTAAACCTGCTTTGTCTGCCCAAGACTCTTTACGTTTTTCATCGCCTTCTAAACCGACATCAATCTTTGTGCGGTCAAAGCCATCATCCAAAGAGATAAAAAATGAGCCAAATCCCTTGCCTAAAGACTCACCAACACTAAGAACGTAATTCAAAATTTACTCCCAAAACACTATTATAGTTTCGTTGCTTTTTCAATATCGTAGCCAGCACTAATTGGCGCCAAGGCCTTATTATCACTATTTCTAGGAGTATATTTCATTTCAATCTTGGTAAAATTCAAATGTAATGTTTCAATGGGCTTTTCGGTTAACGCATCGTCAGCAACGCCATTAATATCATATTTACTCACAATAACATCATTGAGAATATATTGTAAATATTTATCAGAATCACCCGATGAACCACAAGCATCCATAGTAACTTGTCCTAGCGATATACTTGTACATCCTGCCTCTAACAAATACGGACTAGATTTATCAACAAATTTTCTTACAACAAATTCGCCCACACCAGGAACGCCACCTTCTCTATCAGTGACATGACCAGGTTTCACTGTAATATGACGCAACGTCGCAAAATCAAATGACTTCAAGCTTATCCAGTTTTCATGCCCCTTGGTGGTGACAGCGCCATTGATATTTTTTATTTGAAGGTAAAAAGACATATTTACTCCTGTTTGTTACAAATCAATCAAGTGTGAAAGCATACATTAAATTATGAGAACTGTAAAATGCAAAAATGAATTCATTGGTGCCCGGCCAGATTCTTTCATGTTTTTACGTTTACGTTTACGTATATTTTAGCTTGAGGAGAAAGCTCTCTGCCGAGAGTTAATCATGAGGGTGAGGAAGTCAACACTGGCTGTAAATATAGCCTATACACTCAGCTTTAAAATTGTATAAAACAACAGTCTAAACAGAGAGTTAGGGAACAATGCCTTTGCGGCAATGCTATTTTATTTTAAACCCATTTTATCGCGCATTTTCGAGATAATGCGTAATTGCGCCATAGCTTCTGCAAGCTCAGCATTGGCCTTAGCAAAATCAATGTCAGTATTTTTATCGGCTAATTCTTTTTCAGCCTTTTCTTTGGCCTCTAGAGCGGCCATTTCATCTAAATCATGAGCACGTTTAACGGTATCAGCTAACACGGTAACCAAATGTGGTTGCACCTCTAGCACACCGCCGGAAACAAAAAATGATTCTTCATCTTTACCATTGATTAAACGAATTTCACCTGGTTTTAAGGTAGCGAGTAGCGCCGTATGGCCAGGAAAGATACCAACTTCGCCAGCATCACCCATCGCAATAACTTGCTCAGCGGTTCCGGAGAAGATTTCTTCTTCAGCGCTAACAATGTCGATTTGTAGTGTTTTTTGCTCAGCCATGTTCTTTGCCTTTATTAAGAACATTTCCCATTAAAGAAAGTTCTTTTAAGTTCTCTCCCCACTTTCGGGGGAAGAGTCGAGTTTATTTAAAACTTACATTTTCTTCGATTTAGCGACGGCTTCTTCAATTGTGCCAACCATATAAAATGCTTGCTCTGGTAAATCATCATGCTCACCATCTAAAATCGCTTTAAAACCACGAATCGTTTCTTTCATTGAAACAAACTTGCCCGAGGCACCTGTGAAAATTTCAGCTACGAAGAACGGTTGCGATAAGAAACGTTGAATTTTACGAGCGCGGGTAACGGTAGTGCGATCTTCATCCGACAATTCATCCATACCTAAAATAGCAATGATATCACGTAGTTCTTTATAGCGTTGTAACGTTCGTTTCACGCCTTCTGCAACAGCGTAATGTTCTTCACCAATAACTTGTGGCTCTAACTGACGCGAAGTTGAATCTAGTGGGTCAACGGCCGGGTAAATACCCAGTTCTGCAATTTGACGCGACAATACAACCGTAGCATCTAAATGTGCGAACGTTGTTGCAGGTGCCGGATCAGTTAAATCATCCGCCGGTACGTAAACCGCTTGCACAGAGGTAATAGAACCTGTTTTCGTTGAAGTAATACGCTCTTGCAAAGTACCCATTTCAGAGGCTAAAGTTGGTTGATAACCTACCGCTGATGGTACACGACCTAACAAAGCTGACACTTCCGTACCCGCTAAAGTATAACGATAGATATTATCGATGAATAATAAAACATCACGACCTTCATCACGGAAACTTTCGGCAATAGTTAAACCCGTTAAAGCAACCCGTAAACGGTTACCTGGAGGCTCATTCATTTGGCCATACACTAATGATACTTTATCTAAAACGTTAGACTCTTTCATTTCATGGTAAAAGTCATTACCTTCACGAGTCCGCTCACCAACACCTGCGAAAACAGAGTAACCACTATGTTCAACGGCAATGTTACGAATTAATTCCATCATAGTTACGGTTTTACCAACACCCGCACCGCCGAATAACCCCCCTTTACCACCTTTAGCAAAAGGACAAACCAAGTCGATAACTTTAATACCCGTTTCTAAAATTTCAGTACTACCAACTAGCTCATCAAATCTTGGTGGCTGGCGATGAATCGGTAAAAATTCCGTCGCGGCAACTTCACCCATTTCATCAATAGGTTCACCAAGAACATTCATGCTACGCCCAAGCGTTGAGGTACCGACAGGTACTGTGATAGGAGCGTTAGTATTACTCACAACCATTTCACGCTTCAAACCTTCCGAAGCACCCATTGCAATAGTACGAACAATACCATCACCTAATTGCTGTTGAACTTCTAGCGTTAACTTTTGCTCATCAACGATAAGAGCATCATAAATTTTAGGCACCGCATCAACGGGAAATTCCACGTCGACTACCGCACCAATAATTTGTGTGATTTCACCTTGTTTACTCATTTTTCTTCCTCTTTAAACCGCTGATGCACCGGCCACAATTTCTGCTAATTCTGCAGTAATTGCCGCTTGGCGCGCCTTATTATAAGCTAGTTGTAATTCATCAATAATTTTACCGGCATTATCGGTAGCACTTTTCATGGCGACCATTCGTGATGCTTGTTCGCAGGCAATATTTTCGACCACACTTTGATACACTTGTGATTCGATATAACGCTCTAATAATGTGTTCATTAATTTGCGTGCATCATCGGGCTCATAAATATAATCCCAATGCCCGCCTTCACTTTCATCATGTGCATGCGTTATTGGTAAAAGTTGTTGTACGTTTGGCGTTTGTTTCATTGTGTTCACAAAATCATTGCTCGCAATGAACAAAGCGTCTATTTTGCCATCACGATAAACGTCAAGCATGACTTTCACAATACCAATTAAATCAGTTACTGATGGCGCTTCACCTAAATGCTCAGCATGTGCCACAATATCACCACCAACACGCTTAAAGAAATGTTCAGCTTTGCCACCAATCGTGCAAATTTCGATAGGGATATTTTTTTCATTCCAGCCTTTCATAGCCGCAATGGTTTTTTTAAATAAGTTACTGTTTAAACCGCCGCATAAACCACGGTCAGATGACACAACGATATAACCAACACGCTTAATATCACGCTCTAATAAAAATGGATGCACATATTCAGGGTGACTATTGGCAATGTGGCTAATAACTTGACGGATACGCACAGCATAAGGCCGGGATTTAAACATCCGATCTTGTGCTTTACGCATTTTACTAGCGGCAACCATTTCCATCGCGCTGGTAATTTTCTGCGTATTTTTGATACCGCCGATTTTACCGCGGATCTCTTTAGCTATTGCCATCTTTCTCTCTTTCTAATTTCATTCCCTTTTCAGGGGAAGGGAATATTGAGTGGGTTACCAAGTTCCCATTTTCTTAAAGTCTTCAACGATTTTTTTATACGTTGCTTCTACTTCATCATCAAATACAGGTTTCGCATTAATCACTTCTAAATCAGCTTTATATTTATCTGAAGCAAATGATTGTAAAGCACGCTCAAAATCAGACACTCGATTCATTTCAAGCTCGTCAATCAACCCTTTATCAACCACAAACAAACTTAATCCCATTTGAGCCACACTCATAGGTGAATACGGAGATTGCTTCAAAATTTCAGTCGCACGTTGTCCATGCTCTAATTGTTTGCGTGTTGCTTCATCTAAATCAGAAGCAAATTGTGCAAAAGCTTCAAGCTCACGAAACTGAGCCAATGCTAAACGTAATTGACCACCTAGCTTCTTAACCAATTTCGTTTGTGCTGCACCACCAACCCGTGACACAGAAGACCCTGCATTCATTGCTGGACGAATACCGGCATTAAACAAATTGGTTTCCATAAAGATTTGACCATCGGTAATCGAAATTACGTTGGTTGGTACGAAAGCCGAAATATCACCCGCTTGTGTTTCAATAATCGGTAACGCGGTTAACGAGCCGGTTTTACCTTTCACTTTACCATCGGTTAATTTTTCAATATGCAGAGCATTCACACGTGCCGCACGCTCAAGTAGACGTGAATGTATGTAAAATACATCACCAGGATACGCTTCACGACCTGGCGGACGACGAAGTAATAATGAAATCTGACGATAAGCCCAAGCTTGCTTCGTTAAATCATCGTAAACAATTAAAGCATCTTCACCTAAATCGCGGAAATACTCACCCATACTACAACCAGTATAAGGCGCGATAAATTGTAATGCCGCAGAATCTGCAGCATTCGCACAAACAATAATAGTGTGCGCTAGCGCATCATGCTCACATAACTTTTCAACCACGTTGGCAACTGAAGAAGCTTTTTGCCCAATAGCAACGTAAATACATTTACCCCCGGTGCCTTTTTGATTGATAATCGCATCAATCGCGACAGTCGTTTTACCTGTTTGACGATCACCAATGATTAACTCACGCTGACCACGACCGACGGGCACTAACGCATCAACTACCTTTAGGCCAGTTTGCATGGGTTGCGTAACGGGTTCACGCTCAATAACACCTGGAGCAATCTTTTCAATTGGCATAGTTTCAGTTGTCTCGACAGGACCTTTGCCATCAACCGGATTACCTAATGCATCAACGACACGACCTAACAAAGCAGTACCGACTGGCACTTCAAGTACACGACCTGTGCATTTTACTTTTTGCCCCTCGACAATCCCAGTGTCTGGCCCTAGAACCACAGCACCGACAGAATCACGCTCTAAGTTTAACACCATACCATATTCGCCGGTGGCAAACTCTAGCATTTCACCGTACATAACATCGGCTAAACCGTAGATTAAAACGATACCATCTTTAACACTGACAATCGTTCCTTCTGAACGTGCCTCGGTAACCGTTTCGAATGTCTCGATGCGGTCTTTAATAATTTGACTAATTTCTGCTGGATTCAATGCCATTGTTTTATCCTACTAATGTTCTCTTTAATTGAGCTAATTTACCTTGAACTGAGCCATCCATAACCCATTCGTCAGTACGAATCACCGCACCGCCGATAAGCTCTGGAGCTAGGTTATAATTCAACTCGACCTTTTGTTGCAATTTATTCTCTAATGCTTTTTGCAAAGCATCTTGTTGTGCTGTTGTTAACGCTTTCGCCGAGGAGACTTCGACGGTAACCGTTTTATCAGCACTTAACGCGGCTTTAGTAAATAATTCTGCGATTTCTGGGAGCAAGATTAATTTTCTTGCTTCACACAATACACGCAAAAAGTTAATTTGACCGGCACTTAATATACTTTTTAAAATATCTTTAAATAGCGCTAACGAATCTTCTGCACTAACTTTAGGGTTTAGCACATAATCACGCAAGTGCGAATTTTCAATTAATAAAGCTAAATCAGTTAACGTTTCTAACCAAGCTTTGACTTCAGATTTTTCTTCAGCCACTTCAAATGCCGCACGGGCATATGGCCTGGCTAATGTCGTTAATTGCGCCATGCGTTAACCAACCTCGGCGACTAATTCAGTCAACAAGTTCGCGGCATCTTTATCATTAATATTACGAGCCACGATTTTCTCAGCACCCATTACTGCTAAGACGGCCACTTCATCATAAAGTTTTTTCTTAGCCGCATTGGCTTCTTGGTCAATCTCAGCGCGAGCGTGTTCTAAAATACGATCACCCTCTTCGTGAGCGCGGCGCTTAGCTTCTTCCATTAAATGATGCGCACGTTGCTGTGCACCTTCTAAAATTTCTGCTGCTTGTTGCTTTGCTTCATCGAGCATACCAACGATTTTTAGTTCTGCCGCTTCTAATTCACGTTGCCCTTGATCGGCTGCTGACAAACCGTCAGCAATCGTTTTTTGACGCTCTTTAATCGCGCTCATCAACTTAGGCCAGATGAATTTCATACAGAACCAGACAAAGATCAAAAATGTGATCATTTGCCCAATTAAGCTTGCATTAATAGACATTATGTCGTTCCCTAAAGTCTAGTTAATCTTAATGTGCTGCAACTTTCGCTACTGCTGCCATAACAGGCCCTAAGAATGTGTTATTCGCGAAGAATAAGTACAGACCCATAACGATTGAAATCGCCGCAAAAGCGTCGACCAAACCTGCCATTAAAAACATACGACCCATTAACATAGAACCGAGTTCTGGTTGACGTGCCACACCTTCTAAAAATTTACCACCCAAAATACCGAAACCAATCGCGGTACCGAGTGCGCCTAAACCGATTAGTAAAGCCGCGGCGATTGCCGTTGGCCCTTGTACGGTTGCTATAATTGCTGCTAATTGCATTTGTTGTCTCCTTGTTTTGTTTATCTGGATTTAAGCTGAGCTTAACTCCGAATTAGTTAATTTTAATGCTCGTGATACGCCATTGATAAATAGACAATGGTTAGCATCATAAAAATAAATGCCTGAATCACAATAATTAAAATATGGAATATTGCCCACACACCACCAAGTGGCCATTGGATCCACCACGGTAGTAAAGCAATCAGAATAAAAATCAATTCGCCGGCAAATAAGTTACCGTACAATCGAAGCGATAATGAAATTGGCTTAACGCAATCTTCCAACACGCGAAAGATAATATTTAAAGGCATCAACTTTACACCAAAAGGCTTAGTCAGTATTTCTTTACCAAAGCCAAAACCACCTTTGCCTTTGAAGTTGTACACGATAATTAAAATGAACACGCTTAACGACATTGCAATTGTGGTGTTTAAATCGGCCGTTGGTACAGCACGGAAATGCTCAAGACCAGCAAAACCGGCTACTTTAGGGATAAGATCAACCGGGATAAGATCAAGGAAATTCATTAAAAACACCCAGACAAAAATGGTCATAGCCAGCGGCCCAATAAGTACCGATGGCACCTTAAAGGTTTCTTCAACGGCTTTATCAACAAATTCGATAATCATTTCCAAAAACGATTGAAACTTACCCGGTTTAAGCACAGAGGCTCGGCGGGCATACCAGTAAAATAAACCTAAAAATATCACCCCCATTAAAATGGACATGAACAAACCATCGATGTTTAACACCCAAAAGCCTGACGCGTTCGGGTCGATCTTCATGGTGTGAAGATTTAACTTAAGAAAGGTTAAATGATGCTGTACATATTCAGCCGAGGTTAAACCGGTAGCGCTACTCATGCGGCACCCCCTGTTGAAGCACTACGGCGAACTAAGAAATTCGGCACAATCCAAAACGCTAATTGACCGACGATAAAGCCAATAAAGAAGTTCACCGGCAAGATTGGGATAAATTTGAAAACCAACACACTCAATACACCAATTAAAATCAACTTAATAAGCTCGCCTAAGTAAAAAGCCCGTATCGTTTTGCGGCTCATACTATTGGTGACGTATTGAAAAAGTTTATGTGCGAAATATAGGCTAGGGATAACACAACACGCCCCACCCAAAAAGACAGAATAAGCCGCTTTGAAAGAAGATAGCATAAATACCAACGCAATCACGATTACAATCAATGCCTGGATGATCACTAATTTATAAGCATTGGCCCGCTCGCGGTGCATTCACATTTCCTCTTTTCAGCATTACATATGCAAAAACATCCCGGAGCGGCTCATTGAGTCCCTTCAGGATGCGTTGACTTAAGTTGGGGCCGATTATACCCATTATTAATAGAATAGGCAATTAGTGATTTAGGAATCACCAATCCCTACCCTAGACAGCTACGCCCTCTTTAAATGTTAGCGTTGAGATAATATTATATCTATAATTAAGCTCCTAACCTGTTATCTATGCTGATGAAGATGCATCGTCATCGTCACCATACCGTAATGCCGGTAGCGGTGAGCCCATTTGTCTAAAACCCGAGCCTTTGGGACGAGGCAATGTATCTGGTGTAGCCTTGATTGGTGTCTCTTGAATAAATTTCTCTATTGCCTGTTGAACCCCAGGTGAGTCTAATCCAATATCAGATATCTCTCTATGATACCCTCTCAACCGACCATGCTCGCTATGCACTTTATTATCGACGATTATCCCCACAAAATGTGAGGTTGGTAACAACTCTTCCTCAACAGCTTCGGAGCTAGATTTTTGTACAACATTGTATAACGCATAGCGAAGTGCATGACACTGTGCATATTGAGCTAAATCAGCCTGAATTACAAAACTCCAATTTTTGATACAAATGGGTTCATCATCAACTCCTTGCTTTAATTGATACCCAATAGTGAGCTTTATTTTTTTCTCATGAGGGTGCTCTTTTCGGTTCAATAAAACTGTATCCCAAACGGTTAAGCCATCTTCCTTCACATCCACACAGCTTTCCCGATTACACTCCAAGTAGCAATAATTACCTCGTTTAAGCTCCGCTAAAATTTCTAACAATTTATTTATCGCGTCAAATAAACCTTTTGAATGAGAAGCAGTAAGAACTAACTTACTATAATATGGACCCACATTCGCAGGAATCACCTTTTCTAAAAACTGCCTAAATATAGAGTAGCTAACGAGTTCGATCTTAGCGACATCCATCGTTTTTTTTACATCTATATACAACCTCTTATGTCCTTCCATAAAATCAGCAACAGACACGCCATTTATATAAAACCCAGCACCCTCTAATTCTGACTCAGACTCTCTTTTTGCTGTATTTCGAGGCAAACCGTATAAACATGATGCTTTTGGATTAATTATTTCTTTCTCGAGAACTTTTTTCCCAAAAAAAGAGGCTCTTTTTAACATCGTCGCCAAGCTAACAGGCAACGAGAACTTCAGGTCAGTAGGAAAACCTCCCGGCATCCTCACAGCGGGATTTTGCTCCACTACAAATGCCTTAATGGCGCTCTTGATCTGCTGCATATTTTGAGCCGTTTTCCTATCTGTTGTAACTCCGGCAACCATCACCTTGGCATTATTGATTGTTACACCTTTTGAAAAAGGCTTCGTTAGCAGCAATTCATATCGCGTTGATAAATACACAGGAAATGCATCACGCTGATCTAGACTTAATTTTACAGTTTCTTGAACAACAAAAATTTTTCCTTCCAGCTCAAAAAAGATGTCCCTTCTTTCAGAAATGATGTTATTTGGCTCAAGGTTTAGAATGGCATTGATGATGACCTGAGTCACCCCAAATAAACCTTGCTCGTGCAACATATCCCAGATAATTTTTTTAACGGCTGGCTCCAGCCTCTTAAATCTATTTACAAAACGCTTTCGTAATTTCTCATACGCTAACTCATACTTCTTTTGCTTGGTCATGTCATGAGAAAAAGGGACTCCAGCTGAGCTTTTGAACTTAACAGATTGCATATAAATTCCTGACCAAGCATCCTTTTCGCACAAAAATTTTTCAACAACATCAATAGCAGGAAATATTGATATCATATTAAGTTTTTTAAGAATGTTGTTTCCTAAACGTCTATGTAAAACGTCCTGAATAATCGGTGAAGGAAACACTCGACGCTCACAATTTTGAGGTATCGGCGGGAGTGATTTTAGAGTGGCTAAACCGAACGCTTTCAAACCTTCGAAATAAGAAATATCGAACGGCTCATCGGATAATGCTTTAGGTAGCGGTAAACTGACTACCATATTAAAAAGATGATTGTATATATCATTACTCATCTTGGGATCGGTTGAAGCTGAACTCCCATCTACTGAAAAAATAAGATCTGAAGCTTTTATGGCTACTTGCAGAATATCATAACAAATATAATATTCGATAACGACATTAACACCTCCACTCTTTTTCATAACCGGGACCATACCAGCACAAATAGAAATGCAACATATTATTTTTATTCTATCTGTATCCATCCTCTCAACAAGGAATTCTGAATTAAAAATAGTATAGCCAAGAAGTCCATTTAATAACCTGAGTAAAACACGATACGAATTAAATATCCCGGTATCATGGAAGGTGTAATAGAGGAAATCGCAAAAAGTCCCATCACCACCTACCATACCTCTTTTTATCTGGCTTGTAATACACTCAAATAACTCAACACTTGTAGTCTCAGGGCGATTTTTTTTGGGAGCGCTACTAGCTTGCCATCAATTGCAACCTTTAATTTTTTATCTCCAGACGCAGAGAAAAACTTAATCACTTTTTGAGTGATTCATCATTAAATCTAGATTAGCTTTAGAAAAAACCATTAGAAGTGAATTCTCAAAATAAGCTCTAACTTGTTCTATTTGAGCTGCCGCAACTCTACTTGGCGCATAACTTGGCATAGCGAAAACCTTTATTATTATTTGTTTTAAAGTCGTTAGATAAAATGCCCGCAAGGCTTTTCTCATACCAACTGCCAAGCGGCTAACCCTTATTAATACTTTGTGTTAATAATAGCATATTATTACAATAAAACACGGGAAAATCCAAAGTTACTGCCACACCACCATGTCTTGATAAGAAAGACAATGAGTCAACCATTTAAGACCTATTATGCTCTTTTATTAATATAACTTTAATACTACTACTATAGACTGATTCATAGAAAACAATAAAAAATCTAAATAATTTTGATATTGGATATTTTTTTAAATTAAATCTTTATTCTTCCTGAAAAAAACAATAATTAGGATTCAAGATGCAAGAATATTTGCAAAAAAAAGCAGTTCCAGAGCTTGCTCACTGGGTATGGATTGGTATAAGACCATTAAGGATGGACTATAAAGAGAACATTCTACAAACCATAGCCAACAATCCAAACTATAAGCCTCACTTATGGACATCAACATACTTAATCACTCCACTCGTAAGGCAAGATTTACAACGATTTTGTACCGAACATAAGATCACCTTAATAGATATTGCCCTCACTGTACACCTTGTACAAAACGGAATGTCGGAAGCAGATTTCTCTTTATCTTCAAAACCTTTGTTTACAGGGTTCACATTCAACTATAGATATTTGAATTTCATATGCACCCATAAATTAGAGGCAACCTTAGTCAATATATTTCGTTATGAAGTTTTATTCTGCAAAGGCGGGATGTATTGCGACACCGATAACTTGATACAAAACCAATTAGGAAAACTCACTCCAAAATATGGGATTTTTATCAAATTAATCAGACACACTCTTGATGGAAAAAAATCGCTTCAATTTAACAATGACAATATTATCGCACAACCAAGGCATATTGTTTTTGCAAAGCTATTACAACATATCAATACAAACGCTCCATTTTCCGTGCCTCATGCCGAACTAAGTTATCCTAAAACAAAAAAAAAGAAGTGGTGTTTTGAAAAAAAAGGGTTTCACTTTTACACAAAAATAATTCTTCAACTACTAGCACCATCAAACAGGCTCATATTTAATCACATGAATAGTGCTTATGTTAACAAGGGCGAATTTTCCCAAAAATCAACAGAATATATGTCTAGGACAGGCAGTGATCTTAATGATATTATTTACCGTGATTTTCGTGTAAACCGTAATAACAACATGAAATTTATTGAAGATGACATCCCATCAAACTACCACTTTATTTTTATAGAAGAAACAGATGTTGATAAGAGCCTTCTAACTAGATTAAATAAAATCGTTCCAGAAATAATAGCTGGCGATAATCTTTCAATGTTATATTTTTGGGTGGACAGTAGCATTAACTCAGATGACTTTATACAAAGCATAAAATTTTACACTATGATGAACCCACAAATTAAATTTTTTATTCGCGACATAAGCATAACAGGCTTTATGCTCGGCTCTTCTTTTAAGGGCCGAAATTCTCTATTAAACGCAAGAGGATTAGCCAAATCGACATTAGCTCCTGAAAATAAAAAAGATGCGAAGGCTTACTACCATCAATTACTCAAATATTTTGTGTTATATTCTATTGGTGGATACTATCTGCCCCTGAATGATTCAGATTATGAAGAGCTTAAGCTGACGTTTTATACCAGCTCTAATGATCCCACAGAATGGAGCTTCTCTGCTGGAGACAACGGAATAATCGCATCAAACAATTATAACCCCGCGTTTAACATTTTGTTTTCAGCTCAACCTGAATATCTAATGTTACGTCCCGATGCAAATTTCAACGAAAACTACGGTGAAGGTTCTTGGACAAGCTTTTTAAATAGTAAATTCGTTTTAAAAGAAGAAATAATCTAAAACTTATTATCCTTGACAATAAATATTCATGCGACATTAGCCCCACGAAAAGTTTGAACCAGTATCGGTTGCAAGGGCTATCAAAAGAATAGGTTTAATAGCTTCAGTAAGTTAACTAGTGAATGTATGTTATATTAAACTGTACGTAAAATAAGCCCAACAACATATAACGGCACCGAAAAAATAATAAAAATTTTTAAAGTTAGGAGAAAGAATGCCAGTAACACTTGAGGTGGGGTTTGTTGCAGCATATCGCTATACATTAGAAACAAATCAACATTCATCACATCCAGCAGGTGCTTTTGCTTGCACGTTTATTAGTCATGAATTTTTAACTTTCCTTTTATTAGACATGGATAGATTCCAGCAGACTACTTTTAAATTAGCAAATGAATTAGCTAGCATCGCAACACAGTGCATGATAGCCGGAGGACGCAATCATAAACACTATTGTTTTGATAAGAACCTATCTATTAATTCCCCCAAAAAATCTTCCTTAGTACACTCTCATTATTATCAAAACAGCCTATTAAAAATTCCACTATTAGTTCCAGGTGGTCAAGCAAAACATATAAATGATGCTTTCACACATAATTTTATACCTAAGCCATCAGACATTAATAAAGAGCTGAACCTGCAGATACCTTTAAGCCCAATTCCACCAGAGCAAGAAGAGCCAGGCGAAGAGCTAGAATACAACCCAGTTAAGAAAAACTTTTCATTTACAAACAAAAAAGGAATTCCACTTCCAGAAAGATGGAATGCCGTTGGCTATGTTTTATGTGCGGAAAGTCATGCAATTAGTGTACTTCGCTATGGAAATGTTTGCATTTTATTCAATTCATATCCTGAGGTACGAGGCTGCCACAAAGTAATGAAATTATTTCGGTATCGTTATGGAAAAGGATATATTCTAATGTTCACAGGGCCAAATTCACTCGATGATTTGTGCCATTATATATCCACCAAGCTTTGGCTGCCAGACTCTATTGTACAAGCACATGCGTATTTACCTAGAAAAACTCTTCATACCTAACGTCACGTCCCTATGAAAATCTCAACAAAAAATACGGTGAAGGTTCTTGGACAAAAATTTTAAATAGTAGACTCGTTTTAAAAGAAGAAATAACCTAAATAAAAAAAATACCGATTCTTATTAACAACCTTCGTCGCGGCTACTAATTACCCTCAACATACTCCAGAAGAAAGTTCATCTGCTTTACTTGGCCTTTTTCAAGAATAACGTAATCGACGACCAAAGTTATGATTTTTTTTTCATAGCAAAAATCGAAAATGCTGCCACATAGCTCTGGGCTAACATGCAAGAAACAGCGTAAGCCGGCTTTGCTGTTTAGGCTAACGATGGCCTTGCCCTCTTCGCAAGCATGCCATTTTATTTTGCCCTTAAAGCCGCCGTGGCAGAATTTGCTGACTTGGTTGACCTTGGTAAACGTTAAATAATCCATAGAGTTGCTCCTTATATTGATAAAAGTAGCGGACCACTCCAAAAATCACGCGCGCCAAAATTCGCCGCAAAGCTGCAGAGTTATTAGTATTGATTTTCTGATTACGGGAAAGTGTTACGTGGTGGGATTCGCTCGACAACGCAGCAGAAAACAGATATCTGCGCGTTGTCGACTCATTCCACTGAATTTCTGAAGTGGAATGGCGTCGGTATGTTGTACACTTATAAGTCGCGAACGACTGTGTTAAAATACCATTAGGCATCTTCTGATTCTCCTTTAGAGATTATGTCAGTTGATGCTTAGTAGGCTTTGGGTCACTACACCCTTAGCCTACGCGCCATTTGCAGGCCTGCCCTGCACACTAGTTATAATACACATGAACTCTAAGCACCGCAAGAGCTTTTAAGTCATGCAAAAATTTATAAATTCATTTATTAGCAAAACGCGTAGACAAACATATTTTCTAGCCTTAACGTTAACTAAATTTCTTTTTGTCCATAGCCACTTTATTCGCTGTTTCCATCGTGATTTTATTTTCTTTAGTTAGTGCTTCTAAATGTTGGTCTAAAGTCTGCATGCCTTCACCGGAACCTGTTTGTATTGCTGAATACATTTGTGCGATTTTATTTTTGCGAATTAAATTACGCACCGCAGGGTTTCTGAGCATAATTTCTAAAGCGGCGACTCGGCCACCTGAAGGACATGGCAATAATGTTTGTGAAATAACAGCGCGCAAATTCTCTGAGAGCATGGAGCGAATCATGTCTTTTTCTGCACCTGGGAAAACATCAATAATACGATCGATAGTTTTAGTGGCCGAAATAGTATGCAAAGTACCAAAAACTAAGTGGCCTGTTTCTGCGGCTGTTAGTGCTAAACGAATGGTTTCTAAATCACGCAACTCACCGACTAAAATCACATCCGGATCTTCACGTAATGAACTGCGCAATGCGTTTTCAAAACTGTGGGTGTGTTCATGTAACTCACGTTGGTTAACTAAGGCTTTGTCACTTTGGTGCACAAACTCGATAGGGTCTTCAATGGTGAGTATGTTATGTGTTCACGGCGGTGCTGGTTAATATGATGAATCATCGCTGCTAACGCTGTACTTTTACCAGAGCCAGTTGACCCGGTGACTAAAACTAAGCCGTTCGGGTAATCACAAATCTTTTTAAAGATATCCGGGTATTGTAAATCTTCTAAGCTTAAGATCTTTTCGGGTATCACTCGGAACACGCCGCCTAAGCCGCGGTTTTGTTGAAACACGTTCACCCGAAAACATGCTACATCTTTCATCGCAAATGAAAAATCGATTTCATGATCTTGTTCAAACAGTTTACGCTGTTTGTCACTCATCACAGTATACAATAAATCATGTGCCTCTTTATCCGTTAAGGTTGGCACATCTATTGGGCGTAGCTCACCGTCCACTCGCACCATTGGAGAAAGGCCAGCGGAAACATGCAAATCAGAGGCATTACTTTTAACGGTGAAAGCCAGTAATTGTGTAATGTCCATTTACTTGTGACTCCTGTTAATTGGCTAAATTATTAAGATAGTATAGACTATGCTTATGTCTACTGTCAGCGAAAAATTATTCACGTTAAATCAACAAATTGGTGCTACGCTGATTGCTGCAAATCGCCCCGCAAATAGCACTACGTTATTATGCGTATGTAAAACACGCAGTGAAGCTGAAATATTACAAGCCATTGATGCAGGACAAACGCTGTTTGCTGAAAATCAAGTACAAGAAGCATTGCCTAAAATTGAACACTTTAAGGATTATTCTTTAGAGTGGCATTTCATTGGTCAATTACAAAAAAATAAAACCGCTAAAGTAGCGCAACACTTTTCATGGGTACAAAGTATTTGCGATTTAAAAACCGTGCAACGCTTAAATGCACAACGCCCTGAACATTTGCCCCCACTCAATATATGTCTACAAGTTAATATTGATGGTGACCCCGATAAAGCCGGACTTGATCCTGCTGATATTTTTGATTTTGCAGAGGCCATCGTCGATTTGGACAAAATTCAACTACGTGGCCTAATGACCGTTTTAAAAAAAGAAACTAGCCCAGAAGCTCAGTTACAAAGCTTTGAAAAATTGCATCAATGTTTTATTGTGCTACAAGAGAAATTTGCCAACATTGATACATTATCAATGGGAATGTCCACTAGCTTCATTCCCGCCATTCAAGCTGGTGCGACTTTAATTCGCGTTGGTGGCGCTATTTTTAATTAATAACCCCTCAGTTGATGTTAAACAAATAACCGCTATCACTCGCCTATAGTGCTAATTGTTGTTATAGTGCTTTCCTATATTTATGAAGCCTCTTCGCCAAGTTGATTATTGACTGAGCAACGAGAGACCTTACCCCAAATAGTTAATGAAGGATAAAACATGCCTATAGTGCCACTATTATTTGAAATTTATTTAGCGATATTAATCTTACGTTTTTTATTGGAATGCTTTTCTGCGAATGACAGAAATGTTTTTATTATGTGGGTAACAAAACTCGCTAAACCTGTCGTCTTTCCTTTACAAAAAATTCTGCCAACTCACGGCAAAGTTAATTGGGCTTGCTTGATTGGCATTGTACTGATTAAGCTCATTGAACTTCTATTAATCGTTTGGGTGAACTTACACACTTGGCCTCATGTTGGTGGTCTCCTTATTTGGGCTGGAGGCAGCTTGTTGTACTTAACTGTACGAATTTTATTTTGGTGTGTCATTATTCAAGCTATTTTAAGCTGGGTCGCGATGATGCGTCGTGGACTAGCACCATTACAAGAAGTCATGTATTACCTAACTAATCCTATCTTGCAGCCGGTGCAACGTTTAGTCCCATCATTGGGTGGAATCGATTTTTCTCCAATGTTAGTTTTATTGGTTTTAAGCTTATTTAATCGTTACATCAGCGCACAAATCATTATGGCCGGCATCGCTCTTATCTCTTAAACGACTCTTTCTGTAAATTAAGGGTCATCTCTCCTTGAGAACATAGTATTCTGGTTAAGTTATTGTCGAGCATAACTGTGCCCTCTTTGCTCTCATCAACAAAATCCGTTACTATTCTCTTCATGTTAACCGCTCGCCAACAAGACACTTTAGAATTTATTCGTCGCTATATGGCCGACACGAATCAAGTGCCAACCGAAGCTGAAATTGCCACCGGAATTGGCATTACCTCTCGCGGAGTGGTGCATCGCTACGTTAAAGCGATTGAGAAAGCCGGCTACATCAAAACTATTCCGGGTAAACGACGCAACATCCGTTTACGACATAACTACAAGAACCAGGTCTTAGGCTTGCCTCTCATGGGTCGATTAGCAGCCAACAAGCCGATTTTGCCGATTAATGATTACGATGTGTTTAATATTAATTCTAGCCTGCTAAAGCCAAATCGGTTTCTATTGCAGGTCAGTGATGACAGCGGTGAAAGCTGTGGCATATTTAATGGTGACTTCATCGTTTGCGAATTAAAACACGAAGCCAATAGTGGTGATGTCGTGGTCGTGATTATCCGAGAGAAAAAAGCGCAATTGAAAACATTACACTGGAATGGCGATGGCACTATTAGCTTAAGCGATCCTTATACACAACAACACCCAGAAATTTACAATTCAAACGATATTAAAGTTCATGGCCTTTACAAAGGCTTATTTCGATTAACCGGTTAAGAGGATCTTATGCAGCAGTCTGTTTTACAAATTTGGCTAGGTTTACCACCGGCACTTAAAAAAATAATTTCTGGCATTGTGGTTTTTATCATTTTTTGGATAATCGCTCATCTCGCCTCTATCATGATCAAGCGCCTTAATAAGCATCGTAACCTTCACATTATGATCATTATTCGTCGCTTGGCTAAAAATATCTTACTGGTTATTGGTATTGTTTGTGCTCTCGGCACGGCCGGAGTTAACGTCAGCGCTTTAATTGCAAGCTTAGGTTTGCTTGGTTTTGCAGCAGGTTATGCACTTAAAGACTTATTAAGTAATATTATTGCGGGTTTCATGCTTATGTTGAACCGCACGATTAAAAAAGGTGATAAAATTTCGGTTAGCTCAAGCGAGGGAGTTGTTGATTCTATTACCTTGCGCTATACCATTTTGAAAACAGACACTCAAACTTTGTATATACCAAACAGTACCTTGTTTACCAATACTTTAACCGTTTTTAATAAATAGGAACCTCTTATGCCAACATTTGATATTGAATCTGAAATAAACAGCCACGAACTCAGCAACGCGATTGACCAAGCGAATCGTGAACTTACCACTCGCTTTGACTTTAAAGGTGTTGAAGCTAAATTTGAACTCAATGATAAACAAATCACATTATCCGCACCTGAAGAGTTTCAAACTACCCAGATGAAAGATATTCTCGACAGCAAACTCACCAAACGTGGCATTGATATTCGCTCGCTTAATGCAGAAGATATGAATACGAACTTAGCCCAAGCAAAATTGGTGTTAAACATAAAACAAGGTATCGACCAACCTACCGCGAAAAAAATTAATAAATTTATTAAAGAAAGTAAACTGAAAGTACAAAGTTCAATTCAAGGCGATAAAATCCGTATCACTGGTAAAAAACGTGATGACTTGCAAGCGGCAATTGCGAGCTTAAGAGAAGAAGATTTTGAGCTACCATTACAGTTTGATAACTTCCGCGACTAACCTAAACTTGTTTGCAACCATTGGCTGATGTCACTGATCTCAGCCAAGCAAACTTCATGCCCCATAGGGTATAAGTGCATATCAACCTCATAATTCTCAGCTTGTAGATATTGTAAGGTTAATTCTGCAGATAATAATGGTACTACGGTATCTTTTTCACCATGCGCGATAAAAATAGGAAGCTGACTATTCGCTGGATTTTTCTCTTCGGCTAAAAAATCAGCTATAGGTAAGTAACTTGACAATACCATCACCCCACCCAGCTTTTGTGCAAAACGTAATGCCGTGTGTAACACTACGGCTCCGCCTTGGGAGAAACCCGCCAAGACAATCCGCTCACTTGGAACACCTAAATCGATTTGTTCGTTAATCAAGCCCATCAGCATTTGCTCGCTATTGCGTATGCCAGGCTCATCTTGCTTGCTATCTCTGTCTAAGCCATAAATATCATACCAAGATGGCATTTCATAACCGCCGTTCAGCGTCACAGGCTGTACTGGAGCTTGGGGGAAAATAAAGCGAATTTCAGCGCCTAGTGGTAATTGAAGCTGCGGCACTAAAGGAACAAAATCATCTGCGCTCGCGCCTAAACCGTGTAGCCAAATAATACAAGCATTAGCCGTTTCTTTTGGTTCTATGATTTTATAATCTAGCTTTTGCATGGATGAGCTCCCCTATTTGAATAGCAAAAAGAAACATAATAGCTTACTTTTATAAGATTAGTGGCAATTCCGTTTAAAAATGCTTAAAATAAACCTGTCATCGATTCTAATAATTGAACCTGTGGCGGAGCCTATTTATGAAACACATTGCCTTATTAATTTTACTCGCTAATTTAGGCGCTATCCTATCAAGCTGTGGGCAAACAGGCCCTTTGTATCTACCGCTGCAAAATAATAACCAACAAACACAAGCGAAGTAATTATGGATCATTTTCTTTATCGTCAACACCAACTCTTTGCAGAAGATGTGCCTGTTAGCCAAATTGCAGCTGAGCATGGAACCCCTGTTTACATTTATTCCCGCGCGACCTTAGAGCGACACTGGCATGCTTTCGATGATGGCTTTGGTGATTGGCCGCATTTAATTTGCTACGCGGTTAAGGCTAACTCTAACCTTGGAGTGCTAAGCATTCTGGCCAAGCTTGGCTCAGGTTTTGACATTGTCTCTTTTGGTGAGCTTGAACGTGTACTAGCCGCTGGCGGCGACCCAAGAAAAATCGTCTTTTCTGGTGTTGGTAAAACGACCGAAGAAATAACACGAGCTTTAGAAGCCAACATTCTTTGCTTTAACATAGAATACGAACCAGAACTCATGCGCATTGAGGCTATTGCAAAAGAGAAAAAGGTGCAAGCTTCTATCTCTATTCGCGTTAATCCAGATGTAGACGCCAAAACCCACCCTTATATATCAACCGGCTTAAAAGAAAACAAATTCGGGGTGGCCATTGATAAAGCTTTTGAACTGTTTAAGTATGCGGCCGCTTCGACACACTTAATAGCACAAGGCATTGATTGTCACATTGGCTCACAGCTGGTTGAGATCGAACCCTTCTTGGCTGCACTCAAGCGAGTGCTTGAACTTATTGACCGACTTGCTGAGCAAGCAATTATAATTAATCATTTGAATATGGGAGGCGGTCTTGGGGTGCGTTATAGCGATGAAACACAACCACACCCAAGCGAATACAGCGCTACCTTAATCGAGATGCTGCAAGGTCGTCAGTTAACCATAATTCTTGAACCAGGGCGCGCCATTGCCGCCAATGCTGGGATTCTAGTAACTAAAATTGAATATTTGAAAACCCATCAAGACAAACATTTTGCTATTGTCGATGCCGCTATGAACAATATGCTTCGCCCTGCGATTTATTCTGCGTATCATGACATTATCCCCGTAGAAGAGAACTCGAATGCAGAACTTTATGAATATGATATTGTTGGCCCAATTTGTGAAACTGGTGATTTTTTAGGCAAAGCGCGTACGCTTCGCTTACGAACTAAAGATTTATTAGCCATTCGCACCGCAGGAGCCTATTGCTTTACGATGAGTTCAAATTATAATTCAAGACCTCGCGTCGCTGAAGTTATTGTCGATGGAGATAAAGTACACTTAGTTCGCAAACGTGAAAGTCTTGCTTCATTATTTGCGCTGGAAAATACACTGTAAGGAATTTATGAAAAAATTATTATTATTACTAACACTACTGGCCATTGCGAATCAATTTTCAGTTTATGCAGCAGACGAACAGGAACCCTCGCCGTGGACAGGGAATGTGCAGTTTGGCTATAGTGGCACCGGAGGCAACACCCAAGACAATAATGTTTCAGGTAAGTTTAATGCTCTCTATCAAAAAGCTAAATGGACCAACTCTCTAAAACTAGATGGTTTGTTCAGTAATAATAAAGAGTCTACTTCTGCCGAACGTTATTCTGGCACCACTGAATTTAATTATAGTTTCAAAAAATGTATGTTTATTTTTGCACGTAATAACACAATGTATGATAAATTTAGTGCTTATGATCTTAGCATCAGTAATGCAGTCGGTTATGGTAAGCGTGTTTTAGACTTCAATAAATTTAGCGTTGATTTACAAGCCGGCCCTGGTTATCGTGATGCTCGAATTTCTGGCACTCAAAAACACGATGATGAGATCACAGGCTACGCTGCTGGCACCATTAACTGGGCCATATCAAAAACAGCCAGTCTTCAAGAAGTTATTAATAGTGAAACCGGTAAAGACAATACCGTAACTTCGGCACAAACTTCGTTAACAGCTGATATCGTCGGAAATCTTGGTATGCAAACATCATTTACGATTATGCACAACAGCCAAATTCCATTTGGAAGCACCAAAACCAAGAAAACCGATTATCAAACAGACGTGACATTCTTATTTAGTTTTTAATAGGAGCATTTAAAATATGTTGAGTTTTTTACCTGGCCCTATCCTTGCCCTGATAGCTATATTACTCTATGCTTTTTTCTCGATAACGCTTGCCTGTGGCTTTTTATTGGCAATGTTTATTTGGTTAATCACACCTGTACCAGCATGGCGAAAAGCAATTTATAGTACTCTGTTTAAAGTGCCCTCTGCATAGAGCCGGACATTACAACTCACAGTGTCGCTCACCACAAAAACCAACATCATTGTTAATGGTGCTGAAAACCTTAGTAAGAAAAATTCATACTTATTAATTTCAAATCACCAAGGATTTCTCGACATTTTAATCTTGCAAGTGACGTTAGATCGTTATCTACCTCAGTTACGTTACTTTATAAAGCAACGTTTACTTTGGGTCCCGATTCTTGGGCAAGCCTGTTATGTTCTCGGCTATCCCTTTATGAAACGTTATAGTAAAAAACAACTTGCTAAAAATCCTGAAAACCGCAACAAGGATATTGAAACCACACGAAAAACTTGTGAGCGTTTTGCAAATACGCCAATCACCTTAATTAATTACGTAGAAGGCACTCGGTTTACTGAACAAAAAAAACGAAAAAAGAAATCACCCTTTGAATATTTACTAACACCAAAAGCAGGTGGCATTGCTTTTACTATGTCAGCAATGGACAAACAAATTCACACGATATTAAATGTTACCGTCGTGTACTCCACACGCAAAGCTATCAGCTGGAAATTTTTACAAGGAAAGATGAAAACCATCACGGTTAATATTCAAAAAATCCCGATTACTGCCGAGATGCGTGGAGACTACCAACATGATCGAGCATTCCGCATTAAATTTCAAAGCTGGCTAAACCAAATCTGGCAAGAAAAAGATCAGCTTATTAAAAATTCTATACAAGAACAAAAACAGAATTAACTATTTTTATTTACGCCAGAATGCAGGTGTGAAAAGCAATAACAAAGTGAAGATTTCTAATCGTCCCGCAAGCATGGTAATAATTAAAACGACCTTAGCAAAAACACCTAAGTGATAAAAACCATCCGCCACAGACCCTAAGCCTGCCCCCACATTTGCAATCGCGATGGCGACTGAACTAAATGAAGTCGTTAAATCTAAACCTGACGCTAATAAACATAAGGTTGCCACTACTAAAAAAGCGATATAAATAGCGACAAACGACAACATAGACTCTATGAGTGAGCGCGAAATAATTTGCCGACCAAATTTTAGCGGGTAAACACCATTAGGATGAATCAGCTTTTTAAATTGCAACGCGCATAACTTACAAACCAAAACGAAACGCATGGTCTTCATGCCGCCAGAGGTTGAACCACCACAGGCACCAATTAACGAGGCAATAATCAGTAAGTATGGAATGTAAGAAGGCCATGCGGCAAAGTTACCGTTGTTAAACCCTGTAGAGCTAATTAACGATACCACTGTAAATAAACCCTTCACTGTATCTTGCCATAAATTTATATAATAATGATGAATGTACAAACTCATTACAGTAAAGAAAGTCACAACAAATAATAAACCCACATAATAACGAAACTCTACGTCACGCCAGTAGATACGAACATTACGTTGCTGAAAAGCTAAAAAGTGTAAGCTGAAATTCACGCTACTTAAAAACATAAAGACTGTCGCAATTAAGTCAATGAGATCACTATGATAATAAGAAAAGCTGGAATTATGCATAGAGAAACCACCCGTGGAAATGGTCCCGAAACTTTCACCAATAGCATCGAATACCTTCATACCCGCCAACCAATACGCTAATGCACACGCGACCGTTAACAGTAAATAAATAAACCATAAAGCTTTCGCCGTTTCCGTTATTCTTGGCGTTAACTTACTTTCTTTCATTGGGCCTGGTGTTTCGGCTTTGTATAATTGCATACCACCAATGCCTAACATCGGCATAACCGCAACGGCTAAAACCACAATTCCCATTCCACCAAAGAACTGTAACTCTTGTCGGTAGAATAATACAGCGTGTGGCAAATCCGAAAGATTTTGAGAAATACTAGCGCCTGTTGTCGTTAAACCAGAAACAGATTCAAAAATAGAATTCACAAATGACTCATGTACCAAAGGGCTAATATAAAATGGAACTGCAGCAAACAAACTTAATACCATCCAAACAACGGCGACAATTAAAAAACCATCTCGTGTTTTTAATTGCCGTTTACTTTTTCTAAACATAAACCAGGCACCAAAACCGACGACAGCTTCTGCCAATCCTGCGATAAGAAAAGTATTGGTACCACCATCTTTATAAAATAATGATATTGCAACTGGAATAATCGTGCTGATACTAAACAACATCAAAATAAAACCAATAATACTTATCACAACACCGTAGCGCATAACATTAACCTATCTTCGTGAGACCCTTCACTTTTGAAGTGACAAATTAAACTACACTGCTTGTACCTTGTCAATGATTTTACCGAACTAAATCATTGGCAAACCCATTGATAATATAAGCAATTAAGGACATTCTCAGCTGAAGTTGCACGAATATAAGATGAGTGTATACTACGCAACTCTATCAAAACCGCGAGGTTAGTTTAGGTTGATTTTATAGGTTAAATGCTTACATTCAACTAAGAATTACTCTTCTGACATTATGATAAAATTAAAGTCTATACTATTAGGTAAACCTCTTGATCCACTCAACGCAGGTATACGCTCTCATATTATTCTTATAGCTTTCTTTGCCTGGATTGGCTTAGGCTCTTATGGCCTTTCAAACGATTGGCATACATTATCATTATTTAGCGGTTTATATTGCCATTATGATGGCAGTCACTATTTTTATTATTGCTTTATCTTATAACCAGGTTATTGAGTTATTCCCCAATGGCGGCGGCGGCTATAAAGTAGCGAATAAATTATTACACCCTTATGCCGGCGTAGTTTCTGGCATCGCACTTATTATCGACTATATCCTAACGATTGCTATTTCGGCATCAGCGGCATCAGATGCTCTTTTTAGTTTAATACCAGGTACATATCCAATCGTTAACCTATGCGTTAAAATGATTTTTATTATACTGCTAACCTGGCTTAATTTACGGGGAATGAAAGAATCCATTAAAATTTTAACCCCTATTTTTATTGGCTTTGTGGTTGTACATTTGGCGCTGCTAATTTATGGTATGACAGCTCATGCTAGTGATTGGCACACGGTTTATACTCATACGGTTTCTGAGTTAAAAAATTATATTTCTCATTCCGGCGTGTTCGCCCTATTATTTTTGTTATTTAAAGCTTATTCAATGGGTGCTGGAACTTATACTGGTTTAGAAGCCGTTTCGAACAATGTGAATATTTTAGCTGAGCCTAGAGTGAAAACCGGCCGATACACCATGTTCTATATGGCAATTTCACTTAGTGTTGTAGCAGGTGGCATTACTTTATGTTATTTACTATGGACTGTCACGCCTCACGCCTGTTGCAGGACAAACCTATAACGCGATTTTATTCCATAAAATGTTGGGTAATAGTTGGTATGGCTATGGTGCTTTAATTGTTACTCTATTATTAGAAGCGGGCATTTTATTAGTAGGAGCAAATACTGGATTTTTAGGTGGCCCAGCAGTGCTATCCAACATGGCAGTCGATGAGTGGGTGCCCAGTCTTTTCTCTAATATTTCGAATCGTTTAATACGACAAAATGCCGTGCTGTTTTTTGGAATTGGCTCTGTGTTCATCGTAGCCTTACTCGATGGCCATGTTGATGCTCTGGTTATCTTATACAGCACCAGCGTATTTTTAACTTTTTCAATAACACTATTTGCCTTAACTCGGTTCTGGTGGAAAACACGAAAAGAGCATAAAAACTGGTTATACCGTTGCTCCATCTCCCTGTTAGGTTTTATTGTCTGCGCTTTAATTCTTTGCATTACTATCATCGAAAAACTAAGTCATGGTAGTTGGATAACGATTTTATGCATATCTATCTTGGTTTATCTTTCTCTGCGAGTTAAACGCTATTACGCAAGAATACGTCGACACATTAATAAATATGCTGATTCATTAAAGAAACATTTAATCAATAGTGAATTTTCAACGATTGACTACACACCTACTTTTACGGAAACAGGCCATGTTGGCGTGGTTATTTTAAGTGACCACATTGGGTTAGATATTCATACTACATTAAGCGCTGTGCGAATGTTTCCTGACGAATTAAAAAACTTTGTTTTTTTAAAAGTTGGCACCATCGACAATTCTAACCTAAGCCAAGAAGATTCATTAGAAGAATTAAAATCCTCAATAAAAGAAGAAAAAGATCTCTTAACCGCATGGGCAATTGAAAATAATATTAATATAAAATTCCACAGTAAAATCAGTGTCGATCCTCTACAATATTATAATGAGCTAATCCAACAAGTTCTTAAAGAAGAGAAAAACTGTTTGTTTTTTGGTGGGCGAATCATTGCCAGAAAGCAGAGCATCATTTCTAAAATTTTAGACTTTCCATTGATATTAAATATGCAAAACAGTTTAAACTCAATGGGAAAAAATCTGATCATTATTCCAATGACTATTTTCTAAATGAAGCTCGCTGAAACATGAAATAATTTTTCTACACTACTTATTCGTTTAGTGTCTTCAATAAAAATCAACACATGATCTTCTGACTGAACAGTCACTTGGCGATCTAAAATAAGTTGTGAATCATTACGTATGATAGCCGCAATACTGGTTCCATGAGGTAGCTTAATATCAGCGATCACAGATCCAATTACTTTTGATGTTTTTTCATCACCATGAGCAACAATCTCAATGACCTCTGCCTGGCTATTTGGTAAGTTATACACTTTAACAATATCACCTTTGCGAATACGCGCTAAAATACTACCCACTGTGATTTGCTGCGGTGAAATAGGAATATCAATCTCACATCCTTCTACTAAATCTACATAAGCAGGACGCTTAACTAAAGCAATAACTTGACGAACACCAAGACGCTTTGCCTGCATACACGACATGATGTTTGCTTCATCATCATTGGTTACAGCACAAAACACATCCATGTTCTCGATATTTTCATCAACCAATAATTTTTTATCGGAGGCATCGCCGTGTAGCACAGTGGTGTTACTAAGTTCATTGGCAATATGATCGGCACGTTTTTCATTGTGCTCAACCAACTTCACTTGATATTTTGCTTCTAAAGCTTCGGCTAAACGCATACCAATATTACCGCCACCTGCAATCATAATACGATTGTTGGCACTATCTAAACGACCTAGCGCATCCATTACGGTGCGAATATGCTCACGTGCGGTCAAAAAGAGTAAGTCATCGCCCGTTTCAATGATTGTATCTTTATTCAATTTTATGGCTTGTCCATCTCTAAAAATAGCAACCACTCGCATTTCAATTTTGTTGATATACTCACTAATTTCAAGTAGCGACTTACCAATCAGCACTCCACCGTAATAGGGTTTTATCAACACCATGCGTACTTTGCCACCAGCAAAATCATAAACCTGTAACGCTCCAGGATATGCAATCAACTGCACAATATGGTCGGTGATCATTTGTTCTGG
The DNA here is from genome assembly GCA_034110705.1 of Gammaproteobacteria bacterium. GTDB lineage: Bacteria > Pseudomonadota > Gammaproteobacteria > JABDGN01 > JABDGN01 > JAWUVP01. The sequence continues at coordinate 48,705 of JAWUYR010000068.1, forward strand.
GCTAATACAAACATCAATAGCTATCATGTCCGTGCCAAACAGAGCTTTTTTATCTAAATATTCGGAGGCTCGGATACGAGCAATTTTAGTTGGTGTATGAAACAAAGCATGTGCAACTTCACAAGCTATCATGTTCACCTCATCAACATCGGTCACGGCAATAACCATGTCGGCATCTTCGGCGCCAGCTTTACGTAATACTTTTGGATAAGAAGGAAAACCTTGAATAACTCGAATGTCGAGATTCTCGGCAAGATCTTCTAGTGCAGCTGCCGATGTACCAACAACCGTAACATCATGATCATCTTGGGCAAGCGTTCCAGCTAATCCTTTGCTGACTTCGTTATCACCTAAAATAATGATTTGCATTAAATGTTAACCTTGTTCAAAATTGAGATAAATAGTATACGCTAATCTTTTCGGGATGATAAGTGCTTTACCTAGGAAATAAGCACGACAAAAAGCTTGCGGATTAAGGTATTACAATCTCACCGGCAAACACTAATTCTGCGCCACCACATAAAAACACTTCAGCCGATTATCCTTGCCATTCAACTTGCACTGTACCGCCTGGTAAGGAGACATTTACTTTTGTCGCTAGCAGACCTTGCGCTTGCGCGCTGACGACTGCCGCCACAGCACCACTACCACAAGCTAATGTTTCACCAGCACCACGCTCCCAAACGCGAAGATTAACATCGGCTCTATCAATTATTTGCAAAAACTCCACATTTGTTTTCGCTGGGAAACGGGAATATTTTTCCAATAATGGCCCTAAGGTTTTCACAGGGGCTTGTGTAACATCCTCTACTAATAACACCGCATGCGGATTACCAACAGACACAATGGCTAACGAAAAAGCGTTACCTTCAACCACAACATTTTCTTGCAATGTTTCAATTTGTGGTACAGACAAACTCACCCGATAACACTTTTCTTTTTCTATGCGCTCGGAACTCATCAAGTATTTTTTGGTCTGTAATATTAAGCTTTCTTTATCTGATAATCCTTGCCGATAAATAAAATCTGCAACACAACGCGCACCGTTACCACATTGCTCGGCCTCACTACCATCAGCATTATAAATACCATAATAGAAATCAGCTTTCGGTGCACTGGCTGGGAGCACTAATAATAATTGATCGAATCCTACCCCAAAATGTCGATCGCCCCACTGACGTACGAGCTCCGAAGTTAAGTCTATTTGCTGTCGCACTAAATCAATCACCATAAAGTCATAGCATAATGCCTGCATTTTTTAAAATTTTAATTACATAAGACCATTCTATCATATGCTCAGAAAGT
>JAWUYR010000069.1:0-8668 GCA_034110705.1 Gammaproteobacteria bacterium
AACAAAAAAATAGCGCCACTTTAATTGCCCAAGCTATTCGTGCTGACATTTTTAAAGAACAACAACTCACCGCCTCAGCTGGCATTGCTCCGAATAAATTTTTAGCCAAAATCGCCAGTGACTGGAACAAACCAAATGGGCAGTTTGTCATTACCCCAAATCAAGTTGATGATTTTGTGCAAAACTTAGCGGTTGATAAAATTTTTGGTGTTGGCAAAGTTACCGCTAAGAAAATGCATTTGCTTAATATTAATACCTGTGCCGACTTGCAGCAGTTAAGCCTGCTTGAACTGCAAAACAACTTTGGCAAATTTGGGCAACAACTTTATTATTATGCCCGAGGAATTGACCGGCGCGAGGTACAACCTCATCGTATCCGAAAATCTGTTAGCATTGAACATACTTTTGCTGAAGCTCTCACCACAATGGCCCAATGCATGGCCAAAGTACCAAAACTCATCACCGACTTGCAAAAACGCTTACGAGGTTATGATAAGCGCATTAAGAACTTGTTCGTGAAATTAAAATTCAATGATTTTAAAAGTACAACCGCTGAACAGACTCATGACCAATTATCTATGGAGTTATTTGAAAAGCTTATTCAAAAAGCCTGGCAACGCCAAGAAAAACCTGTGCGACTAGTCGGCTTGGGCGTTCATCTCGACGATAGCGAGCACCCACAGCAGAGTTTGTTATTTTAAGGTGACTATATTAAATCAACTTAATCAGCAAAAAAGGCTTATGGTTGTCTATTTAATCAGCAACCCTATTATCTATCTAGGCATAGCTTTTGTATAATCAACCCGCAAATTAATCAGGATATCTAATGGCCAAGCTTTATTTTTACTATGCCGCAATGAATGCCGGTAAGAGCACTAATTTACTACAATCAAACTACAACTATAAAGAAAGAGGCATGGAAACCTTAACCTATAAGCCGAGTATCGACCATCGATCAGGCCTAAACAAAATCACCTCCCGCATCGGTTTAGAAACAGAAGCACTTTCATTTGATGAGACCTATGACTTTTATCAAGAAGTTAGCGCCATGGTTGCTGATAATTCTAATCTCAAATGTGTATTGGTCGACGAAGCCCAGTTTTTAACAAAAGCTCAGGTTAGGCAATTAGCTTGCACTGCCGATGACAGCAACATTCCCGTGCTCTGTTATGGCTTACGTACCGATTTTCAAGGAGAGTTATTCCCTGGCAGCCAATATCTACTTGCCTGGGCACAAGAACTTATTGAAATTAAAACCATCTGTCACTGTGGCCGTAAAGCAACCATGGTCTTACGTATTGATGAAAATGGCCAACCTGTTCGTGAAGGGGACCAGGTTGTCATCGGTGGTAATGATCGCTATGTGGCTGTTTGCCATAAGCATCATGTCAGTGGCGAGGTGTAACCGACGGATACCTCTTACCCAAAATCCTCATAAATACAATATTAACTACATAAACATAAAGTAATATTTAGATCTATGGAAAAAACTCAATTTAAACAAGCATGGCAGGAATTAATGAAGCTTGCTCAATCAAGCAAGGCCGAAGGCTCAGTAACTAAAATTTCTAGACACCAATACCCGATCCCTAATTCAGGAATTTTATTAGAGGATCCGTCCACCAAGAAAATGAAATAGTTTATATTAGGTCGCTCAAGTACTTTTTTGGGTAAAGGTGAGCTGGGAACTGTTAAACTTGCCTATGATTCAGAACAAAATACTTATGCAGTAAAAATTCAGGAATTCCCTTTTTACGAAGATAATCATGAAGTAGAAGTCTTGACTCAATTGAAAAGGCTCAAGGGTGTTGGTACACGTTTTATCCCCAAAGAACAATATAAGACTTATCAAGTACAAGAATTAATTCTGGGCGAACCTTTAGAGAATTTTTCTCAAAATGAAAGTGATCTCAAACATTTACCACTAAAAGAACAACAATATATTTTTATATCACTTTGTCGAAAAGTTTTGAGAATGCAACTTCTTGGGATCACACATAATGATCTGCATTGGGGAAACATTATGTACGATAAAAAACTTCAAGAAGTAACTCTTATAGGCTTTGGTAGTAGTAAACTTTATGAGCCTTGCCAATTAAACATGGAACCACTAAATCAATTTTTAGAAGATGTGAGGGTTTTGGGAGAAATTTTACAAGCTAGGTTTAATTTCAACCAATTGTATACCCAGTTTTATTTACCACACAATATACATCTGAAGTTACTTTTTGCTCAAAAAAATACACCCTGTAATTTCCTGGCTACTATTATCTCTACAATGGAAGCTCGTGTTAGGTAATAAGCTTTCAACGAGTTTACCTCTCAATTTTAAATTTACTATATTTATATATAATTCATCTAAACCAATAATATTCAATTTTTGGACTTTTCCTACTAATAACAGCTAATTATTATCAATAAACCCGTGAATACATGCTAGAAACTCACAGAGTTGTTAAACCTACAAACCAACTTGTCTTTATCTGACTTAGTAAGCGGGAAATCCCTTATCTGGAGGCTTGAAACTCAGCATAAAAACACCTGGTTCAGGCTGGAACGGCATGCTAAAATCGCCGCTTTCCAACCGATCCAAGGAGCCAGTTAGCCTTATGAACACCACGGCAAATCCAACATTACCTTCTTCTTTTAAACTTGGCGGTGCTCGTTCTTGGGTCGTTATCATCTATGCCTCTTTATTCTTCTTTTATGAATTCGTGCAAATGAACATGTTCAGCACTATTAATGCTGACCTAATGCGTGCTTTCAATATTAATGGCCAACAAGTCAGTAACTTGTCGGCTTTTTACTTTTACGCTGATGTCATCTGCCTGTTTCCTGCTGGGATTATTTTAGATTACTTCTCTACCCGAAAATTGATTACTTTCGCACTTTCACTGTGTACTGTTGCGACCATTGGCTTATCTTTTGCGCATTCTTATGCTTTTGCCGCCACTATGCGTACCTTGTCCGGTATCGGCGCGGCGTTTTGTTTTTTAAGTGCCATGCGTTTGGCCACTCGTTGGTTCCCCGCTAAAAATTTAGCGATTGCCACGGGCTTCATTGTCACTATGGCGATGATGGGGGGCATGGTGGCACAGACACCATTAGCTTATTTGAACATACATTTTGGCTGGCGACATACTGTGTTAATCGACGGCCTAATGGGTATTGTCTTTATAGTTGTTATTCTATATATCGTACGTGACTTTCCCCCAGGCTCAACAGCTAAACAAGAAGAATGTGATGCCTTGCTAAAAAAAATGGGCTTTTGGAATACGATTTTCGCCGCTTGGAAAAATCCGCAAAACTGGTTAGGTGGCTTATACACGTCCTTTTTAAACTTACCGATTTTAATTATTGGTGCCTTGTGGGGTTCGCAATATTTAATTCAAGTACACCATATGTACCCTGAGCAAGCTGCGACTATTAATATGATGTTGTTTGTCGGTACCATTTTTGGCTCACCTACATTAGGCTGGCTTTCAGATACATTAGGTCGCCGTAAAATGCCGATGATTATTTGTGCCATTATTTCTATTGGTTTAGTGTTAGCCATCATGTATTTGCCACATCCAAGCTTTGTGGTTTTATTGTTATTGTTTCTACTTCTCGGATTTTTCACCAGCGCACAAATTCTTAGCTATCCGGTTATTGCCGAAAGCAATCCGAATGCTTTAGTCGGCACGGCAACTGGCTGGGCTGCCGTATTGATTATGGGTGGTGGTGCTTTTGGTCAGCCTTTATTTGGCTGGTTATTAAACCTGCACTGGAACGGTTTAACAGAACATGGCATTTCTGTTTATACAGCGGCAAATTATCATTTCGCCTGGATGATCTTCCCTATTATGTTTGTCATCGCTTTAGTGATTGCGTTATTTATTCGTGAAACGAACTGCCAACCATTACCCAATATTGATAAGTAAACCAAGGACTAACTGTGATCTCTAACGCCAAGGCCATGAACAATAATGACTTAAAACTAGGTGGCACCCTTGCCTGGCTAGTCGTGTTAGTTTCAGCGTTATTCTTCTTTTACGAATTCTTGCAAATGAATATGTTCGATACTATCAATGCTGATTTGATGCGAGCATTTCATATTAATGGTGTCCAGGTGAGTAACTTATCGGCTGGCTATTTTTATGCTGATATTATTTTATTATTCCCAGCGGGCTTAATTCTCGATAAATTTTCAACACGTAAATTGTTGTCCATCGCTATGGCCGTGAGTGTTATCGCAACACTTTGTTTGTCGTTTACTCACAATTATTGGTTTGCCTTTGCCATGCGCTTATTGTCAGGTTTCGGGGCTGCCTTTAACTTGCTGAGCTCATTACGCTTAGCTTCTCGCTGGTTTCCAGCCACTCACTTAGCCTTAGTCACAGGTGCTGTGGTCACCATGGCCATGCTAGGTGGTGTGGTTGCACAAACACCGATGACTATTTTAGTCAGCCATGTTGGCTGGCGCCACGCGGTGCAATTTGATGCGGGGCTTGGCTTGGTGTTTTTAATTTGCATCATGGCTATCGTTCGTGATTATCCTAAAGGTTACATTGCAGCGCATATTGAAAAACCTAATGTTCGCTCATTAGGACAAACCATTCGTTATATTTTAGCCAACAAACAAAACTGGTTAGCCGGTTGCTACACTAGCTTTCTTAATTTACCGATTTTAGTGATGGGTGCTTTGTGGGGCGTGCAATATTTAACGCAAGCGAATCATTTTACCCGCACTCAAGCTGCAACAATAAATAGCATGCTATTTATTGGCACAATTATTGGCTCACCCTTATTAGGGGCTTTATCTGACTGGTTGAAGCTACGCAAAATGCCGATGATTGTTGGCGCTATTTTATCGGTAGTGGTTATCTTTTTAATTCGTTATTGGGCCGACCCTAGCTTTGCCACGATGTTTATTTTGTTTTTATTATTAGGTTTATTTACGAGCGCACAAGTCATTAGCTATCCATTGATTACTGAAAGTAATACTTTGTCTCTAAATGGTTCGGCGCTTGGTATGGCTTCTGTTATTATTATGGCCGGTGGCGCTATCTTTCAACCAGCAATGGGCTGGCTGCTAGATTTACGCTGGAATGGTCTAATGCAAAACGGAGTGCGTTTATATAGCCCTCAAGATTATCATTTTGCCTTCATGATCTTTCCGATTATGTTTGTTGTTGCTTTACTATTTTCATTTTTTATCCGAGAAACCCACGCCACAGAGGAGCGCTAAATATAATGTCTCAACCCAGTAAAATCCTACCTTGGATCGTTTGTTTATCTTGCGGATTATTTTTCTTTTATGAATTTATCCAAATGAATATGGTTAACTCATTAGCGCCCGATTTAATGCGCGAATTTCATGTCACCGGTGATAAACTAGGCTTATTAGCCGCGAGTTATTTTGATGCCAACCTACTGTTTCTTTTACCGGCTGGTATTATTTTAGATCGCTTCTCAACTAAAAAAGTCGCCTTAATTACATTAGCCATTTGTATTCTTGGTACTGCATTATTTGCCGGCGCCACACAAATTGGCTGGGCCGTTTTCTTTCGCTTCTTCACAGGTATTGGTAGCGCATTTTGCTTTTTAAGCTGCATGCGTTTAGCCTCTATTTGGTTTCATGACAAACGTTTGGCATTGGTTACCGGTGCGATTATGACATTAGCTTTTCTAGGTGGCTCTGTTGCACAAACACCTATGACCTTACTAATTCATGCTATCGGCTGGCGTGGTGCGGTCTATATTGATGCGGCATTTGGTGTGGTGATATTTTTTATTATGCTTGCCTTTATTAAAGACTATCCAGATCATCAAGCTGAATTACGTAAAAAACGTAAAAACCACTTACGTGAAATTGGCTTTTGGAAAAGCGTTCGTATTTCATACTTCAATGTACAAAACTGGTTAAGTGCTATCTCAGCTAACATGACCAACCTACCCGTTTATATTTTAGGCGCGATTTGGGGTGGTGTATACATGGTGCAAACTCAAGGTATCTCACGCACACACGCCTCTGTTATTACTAGCATGATCTTTATCGGCACTTTAATTGGCTCGCCTGTTATTGGTTGGTTCTCAGATAAAATTCAAAATCGTAAATTGCCGATTTTTCTTGGTTCATTTTTCTCACTATTGATTGTTACGTTAATTATCTACGGCCCACATTTAGGCTATGGCGCTTTAGCCGGTTTATTCTTATTGCTCGGCTTTGTTAGCTCTGGTGGTATTATTAACTATTCGCTAGTTGCTGAAAAAAACATTCCAACACTAACCGCAACTTCTGTTAGTGTTGTATCAATGTGTGTTATTGGTGGTGGTGCCGTGTTTCAGCCAGTTGTGGGTTGGTTGCTTGATAAAGGATGGGATGGCACAACGATAAACCATGTACCGTTTTATTCGTTAAGTGATTACCATCATGCCTTTTTGATTTTACCAGCGGCATTTGTGCTTTCGATGATTCTGGTATTCTTTATGAAAGATTCACATGGTAAACAAAAAGTTTAGAATTTTAAAGCTTGTAGAACCATCTCAGATAGCTGATGTTTAAATTCTTTACAAAATCCCTTTTCATGGTTTTTTGATATAAGTTGAGCCGCCTCTTGAGGCGGCATTACTTGCAAATCGTCAGGATGAATATCGATGATGGCATAATACACTTGCGAGGCTCTGTGAATTTTTTGGGACTGTCCGATGATACTAATAGCGCCAGTTGGCTTTATCTGTGCGGGCTTACTCTCGCAGGCATAACGTACGAAGTCGAGCTGCATTTGCTTTGGAATAAATTGAACATTTCGACGATGAAAACCATCAACAGCTTCCAAAATATCTTCACTATCATCATAAGTGACCACACTCACCTTTGATGTATCATCAAGATTCAAATATTCCATAAAAAAGTTCAATTGAGTGTAAGATAATATTATCTTATTCGGCTCCAAGCAAGATTTGTCGTTTAGCTCAGGACTGTTGTCAAAAGGCTCTTCGCTCCAAGCAGTGAATTTTGTTCTGGAAGTAATCAATCTAGAAATCTCAAAAAACAATTTTCCTACCTGATTCTCAGGATCAGACTTTCCTGAAAAATCAGCTAATAAAAAAGGAAACAAATGAATTGTAATATTTGAAAGAATTTCTGAAAGAATTTTTTGATAAAAAGAAAGCGCATGAACCGATGAAAATGAACTTAAAACCAAGGCATTCTTACAATTATACTGCTCAGTGCCATTTTTTTTTAGAATTTTTAAGGCATTATGGCGCTCTATAAAATAGTCTTGACGATTAGAAAAAGACATTAAGAAAGCACGCTTAGGGGGCTTCATTTTAAGCGTTTCAACCATGTGCTTTAAAATAGGAAAATCCAAATAACGTCTCGCTACATAGCTTACCAATTCTTTTGTTAGAGGCGAGCCAAATAGTGTGACTAGATTCGCATGCTGACTATATAAATTAAGCATTCTCCCCACTTCATCTGCAACACAGCTATCAAAGTCTAGTCGAAATAATACTATTTCCTCAGGCATACAGAGTGTCCTCTAATTTTTATTATTTTACAAGGCAAAATGCTATTAGCCGTGATATTCTAGCAACAACTTATTAACCAATCATTAAGAATGATAATGAAAAAGACGCTGCTACTTACTAGGCAACGCCTGCTTAAAGAACAAAATCGCCAATAGAGAAGTTGCAACACAACCTAAAAACACCACATGAACACCATATAGCTGATACACCCAGCCACATAATATGGGGCCAAACGCATTATCCAGCATATTAAAGTTACCCGTAGCATAATAGGCACCTGGTCGGCTTGGGTCTGCTAGCTGGCCAATCCACACATCGGATAAAGGCAGAACAATTAATTCTGCTAACGTCACAAATGCCATCCCTATCATATACCACATGAGCGAGTTGAATATCGCATAGCAAAGATAGCCACAAACAAAAAGTCTTGCGGCCAATATAATTTGCTTAAGAAAAGAGACGTTGTATAACCATTTAGAAAATAGTGGTTGTAAAGTGCTGGCGAGTATTGCGTTGACCACCAAAATTTCTGTGAACATAATGGCACCGTGTGGAAAGGTATTCACAATGTGGATTGGCAACACAGAATCGAGCTGCACATAAGCAAGCCAAATAACGATACTACCTGCGACCAACCATAATAGCTTTTGGTCATGAAAAATAATCGACATAGTGCTTTTAAGCATCACTATTTTTTTAACCGATTGCGGTACAATTTTTTTTGGTAATACAAAGCCAACCGCAATACTCAGCACAATATAAACAAACGTAATATATAAGAATAAGGCATTAGATTGATGCGCTGCAAATAACGTACCGATTAATAAACCGAAGGCTAACCCGGTGTTGATACTGATATAATTTACGCCATACGCTAATAGCCGTTGTGATTCTTGCACCATCATATAAATATAAGCACGGCTTGCCGCACTAAAAGCCGAGCGAAAAATACCAATAGCCGCGTTTAAAAAAAAGTATGCCCAGATATTATTAAAAAGATATAAACCTAAGCAAGCAAAACCACCAATGAGTAACGCTATCATCATGACAATTTTAGGACCAAATCGATCACTTAAATGCCCACTATTGATGCTAGACAAAGCAAAAGCTAAGGGCCCAACCCCTACAACTAAACCCACCATCACTGGGG
>JAWUYR010000070.1:0-14267 GCA_034110705.1 Gammaproteobacteria bacterium
CATAAACCATAAACCATTGTTCTGCCAGCTTTGCGTAAAATACCACATAACAAAAAAACTTATCATCGCCAGCAACATCGTGTTGCGCATTGCAGCCCCCTTTGTGGCGCCAATAAAAACGCCATCTAACCAAAAAGCCCACACGGCTAGTATCGGATAAATATAAGCCCACGGTAAATAGTGCAAGGCAATAACACGCACGCTGGCCAGGTTGGTTTGCAAATAAATAATATACCGCCCGCCAACACAATAAATAACCGACAGCATCAATGCAACAACGGCAGCGCTTATTAAAGTATTGCGCAAAATCAATTTGATTGGTTGTTGCTCGCCAATTGCCACACCCACAAAACTTTCCGTCACATTGGCGAGGCCGTCTAAACCATAAGAGGAAAACATTAATAAATTAAGTAATATAGCGTTGGCCGCTAACACTAGTGCACCAAATTGAGCTGAGTGAATTATGAAAAAAGTGTACACACATAACAACGCCAAGGTTCGGATAAAAACATTGCCCTTTAAAGCAAGCAGTGGCTTTAACTCAGACCATTGCAGCAACATAGACAGGCTGATTTTATGCTGCCAAAAATGATAACGCTGCTGCAACCAGAACAAACCCATAACCTAAGGGCGCTGCTAACAGCACCAGTAACAACACTAAGTAAAATGCTTTGCGGGTTTGCTTGCTGGCAATTAACCAACCTGTCACCACATAAATAATTAACTCGGCCGGAGCCGACCAAATATTCGCCTTAAAAAAAGCTATGGTTTGTTGTTGTATAGCGGGTGAGGTGTGAATGAATTGTTTTATTAACTGGCTAATCGGCACTTGCAACGCAATGAGTAGCAAGCCCATAACCACCGCAAGAGACAATGCTCTAACAATAATTAACCGCACCTTGTTTTCATGCTGCAATGCTTGTGCCACTAAGCCTGTGGTGCTCATGCGTAAAAAGTTAAACATCTTAAACAGAAAATCAAAAATCGTGGCGCCGAGGGCAATGGCCGCTAAAGCAATCGCATTCGACAAATGGCCGACCAACATAACGTTAATCAATCCCAAAATAGGCACTATACTGTTGGCTAAAATAAGCGGCGTGGCTAATGTAATAATATGTCGTATCGAAATATTTTGCATAGCCACATTATGCCTCATTTTTCTTTAAAGGCAGTTGCTTTTTTAATTAACCTACACTGTTCTGTCAAGAAAAGTAAGCCCTTTAGAAACAAAGCCTAGGGTAAAATAAAGCCGCGGGATTTCGAAGTTACTCTGATCCACTGTCATCACCTTCACTTCCCCGACAACAAGAGACGTCCCATTCCATATAGTATCATTCTAACTCTCAAACAAGCCTTTGTTTGTTGCAGCAAAAAGGATCAAATAAGGCCCGTTCACCAACTGATTCATAACATCGTCATCAAGGTTACCCATCTTTGTCCAATCTACCCCATCGGCACTTCTAAAAGAACCAGCGCCCGTTCCTGCAACTAAAGCCCCACCATCTGCCGTCACAAGAAGATGGCTAACCGGCGCCCCACCAAGGAGATCTTTTCCTACCTCAGTAAATTCTGCGCCTTCCTTATTCTCATACAAACCACTGTCTGCCTCACCTACCCCAGAGAGCCCTACAAAGAGTTTTGAATCATACGTAGCAACACTTAAAGGTTCAACATCTGGGAAGACATTGTCGGCTTCATCCCATGTTTTTAAGCTAGCCGTTTCGTATAAGCCTTTTTCCTTAGGAGCAAGCTGCTGAGAGCTTGTTTTTTGGGCCAGAGTACTCGTACTCGCACGAACCCCGGCATAAAAACGATCATTAAGCTTATGCACAAAGTTCACTTCGTTCTCAGCAAATGCTGTCGCTGAGGTAGGCCAAATTTTGCCATCTTCGCTCACATATAACCCATCTTCCTTTCCTAAGGCAACAAAGCTACCATCAACACCAATAGGCATGGCTTTCTTAACATTTATGCCGTATAAGCCTAACGGCTTTAACTCACCCTGAGAGGCATCCCCTTCGTATAAACCAGAATTGGTAGCCAATGTCACAACATTTTCTGTGCTTGTAACACCATTTATTTGCAGATTCGCGGTTGCCACAGAGGCCACAGGTTGCCAAGTAGCGCTTCCTTCTTCCTCATTCAGCTTAAATAAATCGACATTGTTCTGAACATAGAGCTTTCCATTTATATTTTGTAGGCTATTATTGCTGTTGTTGTGTAATGTGCTATTAAGCACTTGCCAAGAGAGTCCATTATTATTACTCATCAGCATTCCCGACGCTGTTCCGGCATATAAAGTATCGCCTAACTTTGCCATATCATTAACAACATGCGCACCTGTTTCAACGGTATGCCAAGAAACACCATTCGTACTTTGAGAAAGCTCCGATTCAATATCTGCACCATATCTGACTGATTTTTTATGTAACCCTTCCGACCCAACAGTACTCACATAAAGGTGGGCGCCTACTGAATGAAGACTGTAAGCAATATACCCTAGCTTCAGCACCAGCGTGCTAAGTTGCCAAGTAGTACCATTATCGTTACTCACATACAATCCAGGTGCTTCTGCTTGAGCTCGCAAACCAGAAGCCATAAAAGTGGATACTATTGCATACAATTTACCACCGTGAATGGCCAAAGCTGGAACTTGACTATCAGGAAAAGCAATCGGCTCTTCACTCCAGGTAATGCCGCCATCAAGGCTGCGATAAATCCCGCCATCTGTTGCAGCAAAAATAGTGCTGCCATTACTCGTTATTGAGTACACAAGCTTACCGCTTAAAGCATAATTTTCAGTTGACCATGTGGCTCCGCCATCATCACTATAATAAAGCCCATCGGTTGTTCCCAAAAACGCCATATTGGCTTGCGTGTTGAAACTAGTGGCTTCTACATCTTCTGGCAGAACAAATACTTGATTAAAGTTAACGCCGCCATCCGTGCTTTCTTGCACGTGATTACTTAAAGACCATAAGCTGTTGTGCTCCTTATCATGATAAATAATTCCACCGTCACCACTATTGCTATCGAAATAAAGCCCATGAAAATCTTGTCTGCTATCTGGCCACACGACATGATCACCAGCTGCATCAGCAATAATACCGGTTAAAACAGTTTGCGCTGCTGCTGAATCATCGGTTGTTTTTATTGTAGCAGTAACTGAAGTATGGGTAACGGTTTTCAACAATGTCTGTATCACTGGTATGTAATCAATATTAATAGAACAGATAGCATTCACGGCCAAGCTGTCGCCACATGTTGTACTAAATTGACTAAAACCTGCTGTCAAATCAGAAAAAGATACAGTAAGACCCGATGCCGCAGCCGTACCAATATTTTTCACCCATAATGTGCCCGTCGCCTCTGACGCACCACCCGCCTCGACCAAATAATTTTGCGTGCTGGCACTATCAGTAGTAAGGTCATGACTTAGAAAAAGCAGCTTTGGCTTGGCCACCGCTGCACCTGCTTTCCTAAATTGCTTAAGCTGCTGCGTGACTATGGCTTAAGCACATTAGTGAGCGGGCTAACCTGGTATATGATGATAACCGGAATGCTGGCCATTTTTAAAATGTTCGACCTAGACGACGAAGCTATTAACGCTGCTATTATCACCTCTGGTGTTTTTGCCAGCATCGGTTATTTATTTCGTTTTTTTCACTATGTGAACCAAGAACATAAAAAAGACGACGCGGATGAAAGTCTGGCGTAATAATCTTAGTAACTTATGCTAAAATTCATCTTATGAACAGAAAACTAATCAACATTCCCGTCGTTGTCGAAAGTGGCAAAAAATATCATAACCGCGAAGGCATTAAAGCCATTAAAGATGGCGTTGCCTCTAAAAAAAATAGCGATATAGCCCCGCTACGCAAGCCAAGCTGGCTTAAGGTTAAAATTAGCCACGACCCTAAATACGACAAAGTAAAAGGCTTAGTCAACAAACATAAACTTAGCACGGTTTGCCAAGAAGCCAAATGCCCCAACATGGGCGAATGCTGGTCGGCTGGCACGGCCACTATTATGGTGATGGGTTCGGTTTGTACACGTGCTTGTAAATTTTGTGCAGTTGATACTGGCAACCCTAAAGGTTGGCTAGATAAAGACGAACCGGCTAAATCGGCCGATACCGTAAAAACCATGGGCTTAAAATACGTGGTGATAACCTCAGTCGACCGTGATGACTTGCCAGACGGGGGCGCCCAACATTTTGCCGACACCGTTATCGCCATTAAAACCGACTGCCCAGAAACCGCCGTTGAAGTGCTCACCCCCGATTTTCAAGGTAACACTGACGCGGTGGATTTATTAGTGGCCGCAGGCATAACAGAGTTTGCCCAAAATGTGGAAACCGTTGAGCGCTTAACCCACAAAGTGCGCGACCCAAAAGCCGGCTATCAACAAACGCTCGATTTATTACAATACTGCAAACAAACCCACCCAAAAGTGCTAACCAAAACCAGCTTAATGCTTGGCTTAGGTGAAACAGAGGCAGAAATTTTAGCCTGCTTGCAAGAGTTACGCGATCATCAAGTCGACATTATCACCCTAGGCCAATACCTGCGCCCTACTCGCAACCACTTGCCTGTTGAACGCTATGTTCCACCAGAAGAATTCAACCAATACCGCGAGGCTGGTTTGGCCATGGGGTTTTTAGAGGTGGTTTCTGGGCCAATGGTTCGCTCTAGCTATCGCGCAGAGCAGGTGCTTGCCAAGAATAATGTCGGTTTGATAACCGACTAAAGCAAGCTCAAACCAAGCCACAGAACAAGAAAAATAGTTGTCGTTTGAAAAACCATCACCTACTGACAAGCATCATCCACCTATGATTAGCTCCGGAGTCCGCCGCATCCCCCCGCTAAATATTAATTATTGAATGAAATTTCCTGCACGGCGGCATGCTTCCATTATTAGGAATGTATAAGTTGACCTATTCATTCACTTTATGAATCCCCTCTAAAATAATTACCCACCTTCATTTTTTATACTTTTTTTATTGGAACTTTCTGATCATTAGTACTTTTATTAACCTTGCCTTAAGATTACCGGCGTAGAATTCTTGTCCAGAATATAATAATTGATGGGGTCTATAAATGTGGAATTTGTCGCCGATTGGCAGAATGCGTAAAATCAGAGATTATCTTTTTGGTCGTTCGAGAAGAGCCGAGGTAGCGCGTACGGAGGATGGAGTTGTTATAAATATGTTAACAGCCCGCCGAACAACACCATCTTTACATGGACGAACGGCCGCACGACAACCTCGCCCCCTAAATAGAGTCCAAGGGAGTGCAATGAGAGGGAATGCAGTGAAACTCACTCCTCAAGTCCCTCTAGGGCATATTGGAGAAACTGATGTTGACGACATCGATTTACGTAACTTTATTGTTACCGACAATATTCGCACTAATCGTCGTATCTGTTAAGGTTTTAATTTTTAGTGAACCATACCAGTAAAGGTTGTAACGGAACGACCAGTCTCTGTCCATCCGCTCGATACCGACGTTAATTCTATAGTAATATTGATCTTCGGCAGAACGTTGACGATCATAAAATACGTAAGCGCCATACACAGAGTCATTAACTCGCTCGCGATGTCCAAGCCCTAAGCTATAAGTACGGTAAAGTTTGTCGTAACTGTATACTTGCGCATTGACATACCAAAATGCATTTAAGTTACCATATATAGGCACAAATGAATCTAGCGCAAAACCATTGGTCTGATTATTCGCATGTTGAAATTCGGCAATACCACGCCAGTATTCAGCAATCTCAATGTTGCTTTCTTCACTAGCGTCTGCGGCAAAAGCTAGCGGCATTAAACCCAAAGCCAGTAAGGTGATTTTTGTTAGTTTTTTTAGCATTCGTAACAACTCTTCTTTTAGCTACGGCTTCCTTGCTGTGCGATGTATGTTAATGTTATTTATGTTTTTTTATACTATTTTAACTATAGACTATTTTTCTTTGACCTGCATGAAGCTACCGGCTATTTTAAGCGGTTATGCTATGATATTATGATGAGTTTAAAAATAACCTTTTTTCCAGTAGCACAGCCCTACACACCCACATGGCATAAGATGAAAAATCTAGTCGGCGAACGTGAACCTATGGCAGACAATGAGCTCTGGCTGTTAGAACACGAACCGGTTTTCACCTTAGGCCAGGCAGGTAAAAAAGAACACATTTTAAATGCACGCAATATCCCGATTGTTGAAAGTGATCGCGGCGGTCAAGTAACCTATCATGGCCCTGGCCAGCTAATGGCCTATTGCTTGTTTGATATGCAGCAACTTAGCGTGAATACACGTGAATTGGTCGCAGGCCTAGAGCAAGCGGTGATTAACCTGTTAGCTCAATTTCAGATTAACGCTTGTGGTGATCGTGATGCACCTGGCGTTTATGTTGACAGCGCTAAGATTGCCTCTATTGGTTTACGCATTCGCAAAGGTTTTACCTATCATGGCTTATGTTTGAATGTGGATGGCGATTTAGCACCATTTAGCTATATTAATCCGTGTGGAGTTGCTGGACAGAAAATGACGAGCTTGGCTGAGTTAGGCGTGATGATATCTGTCGCTGAAGCGGGAGAGAAATTAACCGCTGAAATTGAAAAAGTATTCTCTTTTAATTAACCAATAACACCACAAGCCACATGCGCACCACCGCCACCTGAGCGTGTAGGCTTGTCACTATAAGTATCACCACCTTCGGGGATCATTAATGAGCGGCCACGAATTTGTGCAACGGACAATCTCGGTGTAAGTTCAGGAATATTGGCAATCCCTTTGTTATTCACATATAACACGGGCAAATCACCTAAGTGTCCTTTATCGCTGTAGGGCCCTCTGTGCTTACCTGTTTTTAAAGGGTCTAGATGCCCGCCAGCAGCTAACCCATGATTTGCACATGATTTGTTCGTGTGTAAGTGAAAGCCATGAATTCCTGGGCTTAAATTTTTCAAGTCTGGCAAAAGTAATAAACCATAAGGTGTATCTTTGGCAATAACACTGCCAATGTACTGTTTGTTTTTGCCAAGCTGATACATTTTGATTTTGATTTGTGCTGCAAATGAAGTTGTTGTTATAACGGTTAACAACAAAACTATTAACCTATTTATTTTCATTTTTTTGCCCCTTAATTAATTTTTTTTGTAGTTAGCCCATTGATATTGGCCTTTTTTACCTAGCTTAAAAAGAAAACCAAATTTACGATGTAATAGATAATCAATGGAAAACTTACCAGAGCCATGTAACATTAGCATCATTAGCAATAAGCTCCAGTTGATGTGATCGTTCAAGCCAGAAGAACCCGCTGGTGTCCACAAAAACTGGAACGACACAACGCAAATAAGATTATAAATAAAGAAACAAAATATTAACAGACGACCGCCAAAACCGAGAATTAAAAGGATTGGAAAAATAAACTCAAAAGCCGTACCAATATAAGCTGCACTTGCTGCAGATATAAAGGGTACAGTATATTCATATTTAAAAAGAACTAAGGTTGTGGTCCAAGATGTGATTTTACTTAATCCTGATTGGATAAAAATATTCGCTATCCAAAATCGCACACTCAAATCACCTAAAGAACGTAAATTATCTAAGGCAAATAAAATCGGCCGAATAATTTTCGCCGGTACTGTAATGTGTTTTTTCATAAGGGTCCTTTATTTTTTGTGATCGGGCTCAGCAACACGCGAACCTTTTAGCTGTATACAAATACCTTTTGGTATCGCAATCCATGCGCCTTTGCTAGCCGAAACATGAACCGAACCACCGCACGCTGTCGTTTTTGTACCGCAATCATTCATGCTAGCTTGTGCCACACCATAACATTTGACGTACGATGAAGGTGGAAAGTCTCTCACTTTCAGGACGGGATTTTTACATTCATAATAGCCATTATGAGTTTGCCAGTTGTTACAAGTAATAGGATTTGGTTTGCCATTTGCGATTTTTTTGCAAAGACCTTCGTTAAGATAAAGTGGTTTGCCATCTACCGTATTTAGTCCTGTACACTTCACCGAATCTTTAGCTGTCGGCATACATGCCGTTAGCCCTGCTGCACTTAAAGCCAGTAAGCTTGATAGAGCAAGCTTGGAAGCGATAGAGTTTTTTTTCTTAGCCATATACAATCCTTAGAGTTATGTCGTTACCGACAATAGTACCGCAAAACACTAGATTTTCCAAAAATAGCTAACTCGCGAGTTGCACTAAACTACGCTGATAAAGACTGGCCAGTAATTCTGGTTGAAATGCCGGGCCGCCATCGGTTAAAGCCTCAAGACTCAGGGGCTCGCGTAATAGGTCGACAATATCAAAAACGATGGGAGCGAGACTTTCTATGTAAATAGCATGCTCACGTTGGAATATTGCAAAATGGCCGTCTTTTCTGTCGGAATCAAACACAAAATCACCTTGGTATTCCGGTTGGCACATTTGCCACATGGACTCTAACGGAAAACTCGATGAGATCAACTGCAGGCCTGATATTTTCTGTAGACATAATGTTTCACCCTGCTCAGCTGCTGCTTGGCCTAGAGCGGCATAATCAATCGCCATATTATTTGGCCCATGAAAGGCTAGCTGCCAGGCATAGTCGAGCGTAGCCATGTCTGCAATATAGGGCACTTGTTGAAGTAAGTTTTCATTTTGCCGAATAGCGTCAATAAACTGCGGCGCGCAAGCATCAATTTGCACGGCCTGAGATGGGTGTTCAGCCATAAACTCTATAGCAAATTGGGTAAAATATTCCTCACCCAATAATCGCTCACAACAAGGAAAACATTGCTGCAATGCCTGCAAACGCGCCCCTGTAATATTGTTGCGATAGATATTCATCCGCAACTGACTACTCCCTTCGTTTGCTTGCATCGAGGATTCGGGGCTCTGTAAAAGTGCTGCCATCATTTGTCGTTGATATTCTGCCAAGTTCATCGTTTGCTCCTCATCCTACATTTTTCCTTGCAGGGGAGAAGGACATTGCACATCAAAAATTTCACGTGCTCGTTTAATTTCAGCGAGCATTCCATTCCAATTTGGAATGTTATTATCCCATTCTATATTACTCGGTACCGCTCCAAAGCGGGTAAGTGCGGCGGCAAACAATTGCCATACCGGCTCACTCACCTGGCTACCATGTGTATCAACCAATAACTCACCTTGCTTAGCATAACCCGCTAAGTGAAATTGCTGTACGTACTCGGGTGAGATGGCTTGCAAATAATCTGTCACTGCAAAACCATGATTAGTTGCGCTAACATAAATATTATTGATATCTAATAAAATTCCGCAACCAGAATGTTTTGCTACTGCATTTAAAAATTCTGCTTCACTAAAATCAGCCTGTTCACTTTGTAAATAGCTTGATACATTTTCAATAATAAAGGGCCGCCGCAAAAAAAATTGCACTTGATCAATCCGTTGCACGACATGTTGTAATGTTTCTTCTGTATAAGGTAATGGCAGCAAATCATGGCTATACTGACCATCAATTGCTGTCCAGCAAAGGTGATCGGATATCCAAGCTGGTTGAATGTCATCAGCTAATTTTTTTACGGTGGTTAAATAATCGATGTTTAAAGGATCAATCGATCCTATATTCAAACTAACACCATGCATAACCATTGGGTAACGTGCACGAATAGCGAATAGCTTTTCTCGCAGTAATCCTTGGGTAAACATGTAGTTGTCGGTCATGATTTCTAACCAAGAAATAGCCGGTGGATGTTCGCCAAGAAACTCGGCATAATGTGGTTGGCGTAGGCTAACACCAACACCTTGGATAATATTTGAAGTCATAGCACATAGTATAGAATATTTAACGCTTCAGTTCTATTGATCATGGTTTAATCTTCGGGACAAACCATCTTATATAAAACACATCATAGCTTTTATCACGCCGACTCTTTTTTCCGCTATACTGTACTAAAATTTCAATGCTTAAAGCTTGTAACTTCGAGCGCGGAGGATATAGTGAAACTGAAAAAATTTTTAAGCGTCCGTGATAAAAACCCTTTTTGGATAATTAGCATTGGTTTGTCGATTACAGGTTTATTGATCATAGAGATGAGCTTAAAATATATCATGGTGAAGTAAACGATAAAGCTCAATTAACGCGCCAGCTTGTTTCCGAAAAAATGCGTTTTCAGCTAACCTTTTATAATGAACAAATTGTCACTCAATTACGCTTAGCCAGTTTTCATAAAAAATCACCTTTTGATGCCTATCAAAAGAACCAAGATAAAATGCAGCAGGTGCTACTAAGTGCTAAACATTATGCTAAGCAAAATGATTTGTTGTTAAGTTATGAAACGCTATCACAAACACGTGCGGCTCTAAATCAGCTTGAAATCCGCGCCTTACAACTGATTAAGCATGGACACTACAGTCAAGCACAAACTATTTTATTCGGTAAATCTTTTGATCAATATCTCACCCACTATATTCAAGCGACTTATCAATTAGTAACAGCCAATAATCTTTATCATTATTGGTTAGAGCTATGTAATAACCTTTATATATTTCAAGCACGACAAACCGATGCAATAAAACTGGCCTTGCTGACTAAGCGCCCTGCTCTACTCGCATCTTATGATGATTACCACCATCGGATTGCCGCACTTTTTAAAGAAATGGAGGTTAATGGCGAGCAAGTTATTAGCATGCAAGATAGTGCAGCACTAGCAAAAGCTTATGCTAAGCTTTATTATCAAGATAAAAAAATTATTGCTTATATTCAAAAACAACAATACTCGAAAGCTGAATTGCTAATGAATTCCAAGACCTATGCTCTGCAACAAAAAACACTCGAGAACAAAATCAAACGCATCCATAGTAATATTAATAATATTACTATTAAAGAATTAAAACGACATAATATTGATATCGCTCTAACGGTGTTTCAAGTCATTATTATCTTAGTGTTATTTTTAGGTATTTGGCTTTTTGTAATACGTTCTATTCAATATTGGCAGCGTAAGTTAACCCGTGCAAATACAGACTTAACGGAGATTAACGAAGAGCTTGATTTAAAAGTAATACAACGAACACAAAACCTACAACATGCTTTCGAAGCATTGCAAAAAGAAACCCGTGAAAAGGAACAACTTGTTAAAGCATTACAACAGAATCAAAAACTACAAGCCGTAGGGACATTAGCGGCTGGTATTGCCCATGACTTTAATAACTTGTTAGCCGTGATACTCGCGCATGGTGAATTTCTCAAAAAGCAATTGAATGAAGAATCGCAACAATATGCTTTAGATAAAATTCTAAGCATGACCGATAAAGCTAGCTCATTAACTCGACAGCTACTCACTTTTGCCCGCAAGGAAACCCAACGTAAAGAGCTGTTAAGTATTAATGAAGTGATCCAACATGCTATAGAAATAGTTGAGCCTAGCATTAGCAAGTCTGTTCAAATCAATAGCAATCTTGATCTAAAACTGCCAAATTTAAATGCCGACCGTAATCAATTAACCCAGATGTTAATTAATTTAGCGCTTAATGCCAACGATGCTATGGAAGGTTCCGGACAATTAAGCATTGAAAGCTCGATACTGCATGTTAATTCTGCTGACCAGCATTTACCAGCCTTAGAAATGGGACGTTATATTTGTCTAAAAATAACGGATACAGGTTGTGGTATTGCTGAACCAGATCAAGAGCATATTTTTGATCCGTTCTATACCACTAAAGAAGTTGGTAAAGGCACAGGTCTCGGCTTATCTAGTGTTTATGGCATTATGCAACAACATAATGGTCACATCGAAGTTGAATCAACACTTGGCACCGGCACAAGCTTCCTATTTTTCTTTCCATTAGATTGATTAGTAGTTGGCATAACCCATTAATAACTCTATACTATTTGAATTCATCAAGGACTTATCATGAGCAACAAAGAAATGGACCCACAACATCAAGCTACTATTTTTATAGTCGATGATAACGCAGAATTAATCGAAGCACTGGCTTTAAATTTAAAAAGCGAAGGCTATCTAGTCGAAACATTTACTGATGCTCAAGTATTTTTAAAGGCTTATTCTAGTGAAACACTTGGCTGCTTACTACTAGATGTTCGAATGCCTGGCATGAGTGGTGATGAGTTACAGAAAGCGTTAATCGAAAGAAAAATTAACATCCCAATTATTTTTATGAGCGGATATAGTGATGTTCCTGTTGCAGTGGGCACGCTTAAGAACGGTGCTGTCGATTTTTTAACGAAGCCTGTTAATCAATATACTTTATTAAAGGCTATTCATAAAGCCTTAAAAATCGATATTGAACAACGTGAACGTTCAGTAAAAAATAGTGCCGCACAAGAGCACTATGACTCATTAACCAAAAGTGAGTTAGAAATAATGGAGCTTATTGTCTTAGGAAAGCTCAATAAAATTATTGCTGATGAGTTAAACATTAGTGTTAATACCGTTGAAAACCATCGCGCGAATATCATGCATAAGATGAAAGTAAAAACAGTCGCCGAGCTTGTTTGTGTTGCATTAACAAACGGATTTGTTCACATTGGAACGACAGCTAAAGATTGAGGCTGCTAAGATACAAGACTTATCTATGCAATAATAATGATCTAACATCATATACAGCTTCGTCCAATCAATTTCATCCGAGATATCTCGGTTCACACGAAAGCTGATAAACTCAAACCTAAGATGAATTGTAGAGATAACATAATAATGACAGCATCAATAATAATATCAACTAACAAAGCCAAACAGATCTTAACGCCTGGCCAAAAGAAATTTAATAAATTAATCAAACGGCTTCAACAACAGCAAAAATTATTACAACAATGGCAACGCGCTCTTGATAATACAAGAGTTCGATATACTGATGATATAGAGCCTTGTTCAACTCTGTTAAATGAGAGTCGTGTTGAGTTACTACTTTATCTTGACAAAGCATATGAACAAAAAGAACTAAGCCTCTTACAACTCAAAAAACTACAGGCCTTTATCGTTCAGTTTTCACTAGAGCTTATCCATGTTAAGGATAATGAGCAGATAAAAGCCATTCACGACAAACATTCTGAGATGGGAATTGAAGAAAAAAACAAAATAGCCGCAAAGCATTTTAAAAGTGAAATTGAAGCTATGTATGATATTGATTTAGGTGACGACTTTGATCCTGAGTCTGAAGATTTCATGGAAAAACTTCGACAAGAATATAATGAGCAAAAAAAGACTGAACAACCCCGTCAGAAAACAAAAAAGCAATTAGAGAAAGAGACCAAAGAAGAAGCCGCAGAGAAAGCCATCAGCCAGTCGGTGCGTGATGTGTTTCGTCAGCTTGCCAAATCATTACACCCAGACCGAGAGATGGATACTCAAGAACGTGAGCGAAAAAGTGAGCTTATGCAGAAAGTCAACGTAGCTTACAAAGACCAAGACTTGTTAACTTTGCTTACGCTACAACTTGAGATTGAACAAATCAATCAAGATAATGTTGATAATATCGCCGAAGCACCTTTAGCACATTATAATAAAGTGTTAACGAAACAGTGTGCTGAAATTAAGAATGAGATATTAATGCTTAAAGATCAGCTCTGCACACAATTCGATCTGCCCTCTTCTTGTTTACAAAAACCGAACGATGTTAATCCATTAGTGGATGAGAAAGTGGAGCATCTTGAGCAAGCCCGGCAAGAACTGGAAGATGAAATGGTCAACTTACAAGTATTACGCCGCTTTAAAAAATTTATTAATGGCATAGACTTAAGACAATTAGCCTCTGGTGATGACTGGGGTTAAGTGAGAACCGAAAATTCTAGGGCGCTTTGTTAACAACATTTTTTTCGTACTACACTTTTCCGAACTCTTCTTTAGCGCCTATCCATCTATAAATTAACGGCTCAATAACTTCCGAATGAGAGCGCATTATTTTTTTAGCGGCTTGTTGTACATCTGGCAATAACTTTCTGTCACGCATGATATTGGCTATATGCAGGCGTTGTAGGCCGGTTTGCTTGGTACCCATGACTTCGCCTGGTCCACGTAGTTCTAAATCTTGTTGAGCGATATAAAAACCATCGGTACTTTCACGCATTGCCGTTAAGCGTTTGCGGGCCGTTTCTGATAATGGATCTTGATACA
This sequence comes from Gammaproteobacteria bacterium, assembly GCA_034110705.1. Taxonomy (GTDB): domain Bacteria; phylum Pseudomonadota; class Gammaproteobacteria; order JABDGN01; family JABDGN01; genus JAWUVP01. The sequence goes on from JAWUYR010000070.1 coordinate 14,114, forward strand.
GTAATACACAGTGACTCTCTTTAGCTCCGCGCCCGACTCGACCGCGTAGCTGATGTAATTGTGCTAAACCCATTCGCTCTGAATTTTCAATGATCATTAATGTTGCATTTGGAACATTGATACCAACTTCGATGACCGTAGTGGCGACTAACAC
>JAWUYR010000071.1:0-18480 GCA_034110705.1 Gammaproteobacteria bacterium
ATGCTCGGTGCGATATTTGGTCAAGCGCCGCTAGCTATCATGATGCAACAATATGGCTGGCGCTCTAGCTTAGTGGATTGGGGTATCGTTGGTGTGGTTTTTGCTGTGTTATTTTTAGTCGTCGTCCGGGATAAAGCTAAGGCACCTGCTCAACTAGAATTACCGGGAAAAGCGGAACCAACACAATATTGGCATAACGTTAAAACTGTATTTTTTAATAAACAAAACTGGTTATTAACCACCTACAGTGGCTTAGCTTATTCACCTATCGCCGTCTTTTCTGGCTTATGGGGCCATCCTTTTGTGCAACAAGCTTATCACTTACAACCGACTGCCGCTGCTAGCATAATCACCTTAGCTTTCTTTGGACTTGCTCTTGGCGGACCATTGCTTGGTTTAGCGGCCGATCGCTGGATGAGCAAACGCAAAGTCATGACTTATGGTTCTAGCTTATCTTTAGTCTGCTTGGTTTTAATTTTGTATGTTCCTAATTTACCTTTGTTATTATTATCAGTCTGTTTATTCTTATTTGGGTTTGGTACGGGTGCCTTTATGTTAGGTTTTGTTTTAGGTCATTTATTAAATCCACTCACCGTGGCGGCAACTGTGATTGCATTAATCAATAGTGGTGATGCTTTGTTTGGTGCGTTTACCGAACCCATGGTGGGCAAGTTTCTTGATTTAGGTTGGTCTGGCAAAATGGTACATGGTGCACCGTTTTTCTCATTGCACGATTATAAAATGGCAATGCTGACCTTACCTGTATACTTATTGATTGCACTAATATTACTGCGCTGGATTAAAAACGCGTAAATTTAAAAATTATTAAGGGGTCTTGACGCCACAGTTATGACAGTCGAAGAGCCCCCTTACTGCAAACAGCCTGTTTACGTCTCTAATTGCACTCGAGCCATCAATTGCTTAACATCTTCTTTATCTAAATATTCCCATCGTCCTCTTGGTAAGCTGCGTGGCAAAGTGACCTCCGCATAACTAACACGCATCAGACGACTCACCGTAACATCTTGTGATTCCCACATACGGCGCACGATACGATTACGCCCTTCTTTTAACGTGACTTTATACCAATGGTTTAAACCTTCACCACCTTCATCAGTAATAGTTTCAAATTTGGCCATACCATCTTCAAGTTGAACACCTTCTTTTAATCGGTTAATCATAGGCTTATCAACATTACCTTTCACTCTCACAGCATACTCGCGTTGAATGCCATATGAAGGATGCATTAAACGATGTGCCAACTCACCATTATTAGTAAACATTAACAAGCCTAATGTATTGATATCTAAACGACCTATCATAACCCAACGACCATTTTGTAATCTAGGTAATGTCGTGAATACCGTTTCGCGACCTTCAGGGTCATCCTTAGTACAAATTTGTCCTTCAGGTTTATTGTAAACGACTACTGTCGTTTTAATATCATCAACATCTCTGGTCTTAATTAATTTTCCATCAACACGAATGCGCTCTTTGCCACTAACTCGGTCACCCAGTATTGCGGTTTTGCCCTCGATACTGACACGACCATCGGCTATCCATTTTTCCAATTCTCGTCTTGAACCTAAACCGGCACGAGCTAACAATTTTTGTAATTTTTCTGTATTTTCCATTTTAGTTTCCTATATTTCTCGTGTCGCGATAAATTTAACATCCGGCCAGCGTTCTTCCATTAAATTTAAATTAACTCGAGTTGGTGCAATATACGTTAGATTATTACTGCCATCGAGTGCTAAATTATCAAAAGCTTTCTTTTTAAAATCAGTGAGCATTTTTTCATCCTCGCAATAAATCCATCTTGCAGCACTTACATTAACCGCCTCATATGAACAGTCGACATTATATTCGGTTTTTAAACGATGAACGACAACATCAAATTGTAATACTCCAATCGCACCTAAAATTAAATCGTTACTATTTAGTGGGCGAAACAATTGCGTAGCCCCTTCTTCTGAAAGCTGAATTAAGCCTTTCACTAAAGCTTTCGCTTTTAAAGGATCTCTTAAACGTACTCGTTTAAATAATTCAGGAGCAAAATTTGGAATGCCGGTGAACTTTAATACTTCCCCTTGAGTGAAGGTATCACCCACTTGGATGGTGCCATGATTGTGTAAGCCGATAATATCACCAGGGAAAGCTTCATCAACATGTTCACGTGCGCCGGCTAAAAACGTCAACGCATTGCTAACCTGCATATCACGATTGATGCGTACATGACGCATTTTCATACCTTTTTCATAAGCACCCGAACAGATGCGCATAAAAGCAATACGGTCTCTATGTGCAGGATCCATATTCGCTTGAATTTTAAACACAAAACCGGTTAACTTATTTTCATCCGGTTCAACAATGCGAGTTTCTGTTTTTCTGGCTAAAGGTGCCGGCGCATAATCAACAAAAGTATTTAACAATTCTCGCACACCAAAATTATTCATAGCCGAACCAAAGAAAACAGGGGTTAGCTCACCCTGCAAATAAGCTTCTTGTGAGAACTCATAGCTTGCACCTTTAACCAACTCAACTTCTTCACGAAAGTCTATCGCCATTGAACCAATGGCCTTTTCAAACTCAGGATTATCTAAACCATCTATCGTCTCTTCGCTGCCAAATAAATAAATTTTATCTTCGTAGAGATGATAAGTACCTTTAAAGCTTTTTCCCATACCAATAGGCCATGTTACGGGGGCGCAATGAATATTTAAAACCGTTTCTATTTCATCGAGCAAGTCGATAGGCTCACGAGTTTCACGGTCCATTTTGTTGATAAAAGTCACAATGGGAATTGTACGCATACGACAAATTTCTAGTAACTTTTTGGTCCGTGCTTCCACACCTTTTGCCGCATCAATAACCATTAAGGCAGAATCGACCGCCGTTAGCGTTCGGTAAGTATCTTCTGAGAAATCAGCATGACCCGGTGTATCAAGTAAATTGATAATACAGTCTTGATAAGGAAAAGACATGACAGAGGTAGAAACAGAAATGCCGCGTTGCTTCTCAAGCTCCATCCAATCCGAGGTAGCATGGCGTGAAGCCTTACGTGCTTTAACAGAGCCTGCAACTTGAATAGCGCCACCAAAATACAGTAGCTTCTCAGTTAAGGTTGTTTTACCTGCATCTGGATGCGAAATAATGGCAAAAGTTCGACGTTTTGCGGCTTGTTCAATGTGGGCTGACATTATGCTTGCTCTAAAATTGGCAATTATAACAGATTGACGAGCGTAAGGTGAGCTGCGTTTTTCTATTTTCCTTACGATTACAATTCTATACTTTATTTAAGCCTTCTCTGCATGATTATAGCGTCTTCTCGGCCACCGTTTTTGGTTGTGTAATAATTTTTTCGGAGGTTAATGATATCGAATTCATGCTTTTGATAGAAACGTTGCGCATTTTTGTTAGACAAACGCACCTCTAAAAAGATTTCTTCACAATTCTGTTTAGATGCCATTTCCACGACCTTATTCATTAATACATCACCGATACCTTGCCCCTGGCATTTAGGGACTAAACCAATGTTTAAAATTTCACAAACACCGGCTACAATTAGTAAAAAAAGCACACCGACTATTTCCTCACCTTGTTGGGCTAGCCAAACTTGTTTATAGCGGCCAAAGCAACCGGCAACTTGTGATTTGGTCCAGAGAATTGGAAATATAGCATGCTCGAGCTCAACTATAGCATCGAGGTGCTTCTTATTTGCTTTTATAAATGTTAGTTCTTTCATAGACTTATCTTTAAATTCTGGTATTATTATAGCATGAACCAAGGAAGAAATTGTTATGTTATCATTTATAATATTCCAGCATTTCATCATCATAACTCTATTTATGATATGCTTTATTAGCTTTGTTTTTGTCACGCGCGGGCGTCGACCAATAGCCAACATTTTAGCTTGGTTATTTTTTATATTCCTCGTCCCATATATCGCCATTCCGTTATTTCTCATTATTGGCCAGCGCAAGTTAAATTGGGTGCTGCGAAATAAGCGCGCACTTCTTGCGACACCACCAAAAAAATTAACTCAAGAAACACCTATAGAAGCTTTATTAAATACCTTTGGGGTATTGCCGCCAAGTGGGGGGAATGCTGTCAGTCTACTCGGTGATGGTGTAACCGCTTATGCCACGATTATGGAACGCATTGAAAAATCTGAAAAAAGTATTCTAATATGCACTTATCGTCTGAGTAATGATGAGGTTGGTTGCGCTGTAATACAAGCCTTAACGATTAAGGCTCAGCAAGGCGTTCAAGTTTGTTTGTTATTAGATACTATTGGTAGTTTTTTAACGTTTCCTCGCTCTAAACTCAAACCTTTAAAAAAAGCAGGTGGTTGTGTGCGGTATATTATGCCGTTATTTCATACACCATTTCGCGGCCGAGTAAATCTACGCGATCATAGGAAAATTATGATCTTTGATGGACACTATGCAATCACCGGCGGTATGAACTTAGCCAAAGAATATATGGGGCCAACACCTGACACAAATCGTTGGATTGATATTAGTGTCCTCATGCAAGGTGAAGCCATCAGGGATTTACTGACTATCTTTGAATCGGATTGGGAATTTTCCGCTTCAAATATGGAAAAAAAACGTTATAGCCGGCCAGAAATTATAACCTGCCGATCTGGAGATTCCACTATTCAAACAGTTGCTTCTGGGCCAGACACTATAGGCGACAGACTCTATGATGCCGTTATAAGCTCTATTTATACGGCACGCCACTCTATTTATATCGTTACACCTTATTTTGTCTTAGACGATGCTCTACAAAAAGCTTTTATGATTGCGTTACGTCGAGGCGTTGAAGTTCATATTATTATTCCACATAAATCAAACCACATTACTCCTGATTTAGTCCGCAGTATTTCGCTACGCAAACTACGCAGTGAAGGAGCAAAGATTTGGTTAGCCTCAAAAATGGTACATGCAAAGGCCTTTCTGTTTGATAATAAACTAGCCATTGTTGGCTCTGCAAATTTAGATTTACGTAGCTTACTGTTGAATTTTGAGATTTCATGTTTTTATTATAGTGAAGAAGATATTAAAAAAATCCGTACATGGATTGAGCAAATTTTACCTTTGTGTTCAACCGAAGCAAAGAAACCAACTTTTAAACGAATGTTGTTGGAAGATGCCGCACAGTTAATTAAACCTTTGTTGTGATATAAAGTTTAGAGAATGTTACTCCTCTAAACCCTACCTCATCATAATACTATTTTTTCTTCGGCATATATAAATCAGTAATCGTGCCTTCGAAAATTTCCGTCGCCATCATAACGCTTTCCGATAACGTTGGGTGCGGGTGAATAGTTAATGAAATATCTTCCGCATCACAACCCATTTCAACGGCCAATGTGATTTCAGAAATTAATTCACCAGCATTTGTACCAATGATTGCACCACCTAGAATACGATGACTGTCTTTATCAAACACTAACTTTGTCATACCCTCAGTACGATTTACGCTAATCGCCCGACCACTAGCCATCCATGGGAATTTAGCCACTTCATAGTTAACACCTTGCTCTTTTGCTTCTTTCTCTTGCAAACCTGTCCATGCAACTTCAGGGTCTGTATAAGCAACCGATGGGATCGTTTTTGGATCAAAATAATGTTTCTTACCTGCAATCACTTCGGCAGCAATACGACCTTCTGGTACAGCTTTGTGTGCTAGCATTGGTTGACCAACCACATCACCAATAGCAAAAATATTGGACACGTTGGTACGTTGTTGCTTATCAACTGCGATAAAACCAAGCTCATCAACATTTACACCCGCTTTTTCTGCCGCAATTTTCTTGCCGTTTGGCGCACGACCAACCGCTGATAAAACAAAATCAAATACTTCAGTACTCGCTTTGCCAGCTTTGTCTTCCATCGTGACATGAATACCGTCTTTTTTCGCTTCAACTTTTGTCACTTTCGTACTTAACCAAATATTTTCATATTGTTTTTTCACATATTTAGTGTAAATACCTACCATGTCTTTATCGAAACCTGCCATTAAGCTATCGAACATTTCAACGATGTTAATTTTTAAACCGAGAGAACGATAAACAGTCGCCATTTCCAAACCGATAATTCCACCACCCAGCACTAACATACGACCTTTCGTAACAGGTAAGTTCAAAGCGCCCGTTGAATCAACAATACGTGGATCTTCAGGTAAAAATGGTAATTTAACCGGTTGTGAACCAACCGCAATAATCGCATTATCAAAAGTAATTTTGTGTGTACCTTTATCGCCTGCCACTTCAAGTTCGTTAGCACCAGTAAATTGCGCAACACCTTGTACCACTTCAACTTTACGTTGTTTCGCCATCATGGCTAAGCCACCGGTTAACTTACCGATAACAGAATCTTTCCACTCAACTAATTTTTTCGTGTCAATTTTAGGTTTACCGAAATCGACACCATGCGCTTTCATATCAGCACTTTCATCGATAACTTTTGCGGCATGCAATAAAGCCTTAGAAGGGATACAACCCACATTCAAACATACACCACCTAAAGCTGCATAACGCTCTACTAATACCACCTTTTGACCTAAATCAGCAGCGCGAAACGCCGCAGAATATCCACCAGGGCCACTACCAATTACCACGACTTCTGTTTTAATTTCACTCATTATTTTTCTCTCTCAGTAAATTATATAATTCTATAACAAAGCTTGCCAAGCATTAGCCAATGCATTGCTTAAAAACGTCACAAAGCGCGCACCATCAGCACCATCAATAACACGATGATCATACGACAATGATAGAGGCAACATTAAACGCGGCGTAAATTCTTTACCATTCCACACCGGTTTCATTTGTGATTTTGATAAACCTAAAATTGCGACATCAGGTGCATTCACGATTGGAGTAAATGCTGTACCACCAATACCACCTAAGCTCGAGATCGAAAAACAACCGCCTTGCATATCAGTTGGTGACAAACCTTTCTCACGAGCTTTAATGCTACATGCACGCAACTCATCACCTAATTCGATTAACCCTTTTTTATCTACATCACGAATAACCGGCACAACCAAACCATTTGGCGTATCGACAGCGACACCAATATTAAAATATTTTTTATAGATTAAATTTTTCCCAGAAGCATCGAGCGAACTATTGAAGCGTGGATATTGCTTCATCGCAGCGACAACCGCTTTCATCACAAAGACAATCGGTGTTAACTTAACACCCAATACTTTCTGTGCTTGGCGGAAAGCTTCCATGTCAGTAATATCAGCATCGTCGAACTGTGTAATATGCGGAATACTCACCCAGTTACGATGTAAAAACTCACCGGTTAATTTATTAATTTTTGAAAGTGGCTGTGTTTCAGTCTCACCAAATTTACTAAAGTCGATAACCGGTGCAGCACTAACACTTAAACCAGAGACTCCAGCATTACTTAAACGTTGTTGTACATATTGTTCAACATCACCTTTACTAATACGATTTTTTTCACCGGTACCTTGTATTTGTGTTAAATCAATACCAAATTCGCGTGCGATACGACGCACTGCAGGTCCTGCATAAACACTGTCTTTAAAATTTGATTGCTGTGTTGCCGTGGCAATAGGTTTTGCGGCTGCTTTCTTAGCCGGCGCACTTGCTATTTTAGTTGAAGAAGAAGTTTCCTCTGCTTTTTCAGTAACGGGAGTTACCATTTTGCTTACTGTTTCGATTTCAATTTCAATTTCAGCAACCGTGTCGCCTTCTGAAATTTTATCACCTTCTTTAATCGTAATCGCTTTCACAATACCATCAACTGTAGAAGGAATATCCATTGAGGCCTTATCTGATTCAACCGTCATGATGCCATCGTCTTTTTCAATTTTGTCACCAACATTGACTAAAATTTCAATCACATCAACTTGGCCACCGCCAACGTCTGGGACTATTATTATTTCTGTACTCAAGATTCACCTCTTTCTCTATAGTTTAGTTCCTTTGTCTCTTAGGAAGAAGGAACTCACCCTGACTCTCCTCCACTTGTGAAGGAGAAGATTTTATTAATTAAACATTTACCGGATTTGGTTTGCTAGGATCAATTCCATATTTCTCGATCGCTTCTAATGCTTTTTCTACTGGTAACCGACCTTCATCAACTAAACCTTTAATCGCAGTATAAGCAATATAACGGCGGTCTACTTCAAAAAAGTTACGCAGCTGCGTACGAGTATCACTTCGGCCATAGCCATCGGTCCCTAGGACTAAGAATGTTTTACCTGGTAAAAATTCACGAATTTGATCGGCATAAATTTTCATAAAATCAGTTGCCGCAACAATTGGACCATCACTTGGCAATAGTTTCTCAGCAACATAAGCCTGTTTAGCTTTTTCAGCTGGATGATATAGATTCCAATGTTGAGTATCTAAACCATCGCGACGCAACTCATTAAAACTAGTCGCCGACCAAACATCAGCACACACGCCAAAGTCATCATGCAACATTTGTGCAGCAAATATAGACTCACGTAAAATTGCTCCACTGCCTAAAAGCTGAACTTGCAAATCGACTTTATCTTTCGCTTTAGAAGGTTTACCTTTTTGATAAAGATATAATCCTTTAATCACATCTTTAGGTTTAAGCCCTTTTGGCATAGCTTCTTGAGCATATTTTTCATTACCGACCGTTATGTAGAAGAATACATCTTCTTGCTCTTGCATCATACGCTGCAAACCGTTTTGCATAATAATCGCAAGCTCATAACCCCAGGTTGGGTCGTATGTACGACAACTTGGAATAATCGATGCCTGGACAGTACTTTGCCCATCTAGATGTTGTAAGCCTTCACCAGCGAGTGTCGTTCTGCCAGACAAACTCCCGACAAAGAAACCACGCATTTTCATGTCGCCGGCTGCCCAAGCTAAATCACCGACACGTTGGAAACCAAACATTGAATAATATAAGTAAAACGGGATCATTTGATAGTTATTACTACTGTACGATGTTCCAGCAGCCATCATTTCACAAGTAGCACCGTCTTCGCTTAGACCCTCATTAAGGATTTGACCCTTTTTACTTTCTTTATAATAAATAAGCTGGCCACTGTCGACCGGATCATATTTTTGACCAACGACTGAATAAAGACCAATTTTAGCGAATAAACCTTCCATCGCAAGCGTGCGGCATTCGTCTGGCACTATCGGTACAATACGATTTTTTAATTCTTTGTCGCGTAATAAGCTAGTAAAAATACGAGCATAAGCCATGTTCGATGAAATTTCTCGTCCTTCTGAACCTTCTAAATGCTGACTAAATATTTTGTCGCTTAACGCGGGAATAGGAATAGATTGCTCGGCTTTTTGACGACGTGCGGGTAAAAATCCATGCAGCTTTTCTCGGCAAGCTTTCATATATTGAATATCAGCATCCTTTTCACCTGGATGATAAAAAGATACATCTTCAACTTGTTTATCCGTTAATGGAATATTTAAACGATCACGATAAGCTTTTAACTGATCATTCGTCATTTTTTTAATGTTATGTGCATTGTTCGAGCCTTGAATATCTTCTAAAGCGAAACCTTTTACTGTCATAGCTAGAATAACGGTAGGCTTACCATTTTTATTATTTTGCGCCCAGTTATAAGCCGCATTAACTTTCATTGGGTCATGTCCACCACGGCGTAAGCCCATGATGTCATCATCTGACAAATCACTCACCATTTCTTTTAGTTTTGGAAATTTGGCGAAGAAATGATCTCGCACATAAGCACCATCATTAGCACGATAGTTTTGATACTCACCGTCAACAGATTCATTCATCGCCTTAACTAATAAGCCATCACTGTCTTTTTCAAATAATGGATCCCAACTTGAGCCCCATAGAACTTTTAGTACATTCCAACCAGCACCTTGAAAAAGTTTTGATAATAAAGTGGCAATTTGATCGTTACCAGCAACAGGACCATCCAATTTTTGTAAATTACAATTGACTACAAATACTAAATTATCGAGTTTTTCACGGCCTGCTATCATTAAACCACCGGTAGATTCTGGTTCATCCATTTCACCATCACCACAAAAAACCCAGACTTTACGATCGTCAGTATCTTGTAAACCACGATTATGTAAGTATTTTAGAAACTTGGCTTGATAAATACCTTGCAGTGGACCTAAACCCATAGAGACAGTTGGAAATTGCCAATAGTCCGGCATTAAATAGGGATGTGGATATGAAGATAACCCATGACCACCAATCTCACGGCGAAAATTATTCAACTGCTGTTCGCTAAGACGACCTTCCAAGAAGGAGCGAGCGTACATGCCAGGCGAAGCATGACCTTGAAAATAAATTAAATCACCACCGTTTTTAAAATCTTGACCACGGAAATAATGGTTCATACCCACTTCGTAAAGTGTTGCCGATGAGGCAAATGTCGCTAAATGACCACCTAAAGAACTATCGATACGTCCAGCACGCACGACCATAGCAGCCGCATTCCAACGTACCATCGCATCTATGCGTTTCTCAGTATCTAAATCTCCTGGGTATTCAGGTTCTTCTTCGACACTAATTGTGTTGACATAATCCGGGTTAAAACCGGAGGCAATAGCAAAACCGGAATCACCAAGTCTTTTAGCTAAAGCACCTAATAAAAATTGGGCACGTTCTTGGCCTTCATTCGCTAAAACATTATCAATAGCAGCAAGCCACTCTTGTGTTTCACTTGGATTAATTTCTGCTGTTGTAATTTTTTTGTATAATTCTTCGCTCATGCGGTATCTCTTTGGCTATCGTGTTGATTGTGAATAGGAATTATATCATAGGGCTGGGGGTTAGAGCTATGACTCTGCACCCCTCTAACGCACCATGAATACACCTCTGCCAGCTCAGTTGCTGCTTTATTGAAATAAGATTCCCACTACTTTAATAAATCAAAGCGCCCAGCGTAAAGATAGCAATAACAACCAACCAAACAATCAGCGAGCGATCAATTAAACGCAATACTTGGCGCGCCTCTTCTTCATCACCGGTTGCTTCAGGGTTGATATTCATGGCACCGAAGCCCGTGGAAATTAATAGATCTTGGTTAGAGCTCAAACCGCCGTTAAAGTGATGGATCCACTGTTTGAAACCATTGCTAAAATCACCAGCAATAACATAGCCTAACGCTGCTAATCTTGCTGGAAGCCAATCTAATAGATCTTCTAAAGTATGCGCTACTCGAGCAATGGCATTTAAGCCTTCACCAGGACGACTGCTGATTTTTGTCAACTGAGCAATACAGCAATAGAGAACCGCACCAAAAGGACCCAATACAGCAAACCAAAAAATAACGGCGAAAGTTCGATTATTCGCATGACATAACATGGCTTCAGTTAATGCTCGTGTATCACCTTCTTCTGGGTCCACGGCTTCATCATCGTTCATTTCGGAAGCGGATTGATCATTAGCGGCTTTTTGTTTACCAATACTCGTTTCCAATTGCTCACTTAACGAAATCGGCCACAAACAATACCAAACAGCAATAACTGCGAAAAGAAATTCGATAACGTAAAAAATACCGTGTGTTAAACCAAGTTGAATTAATAAAGTTATTATTAATAGAGGTAAAAGAATAAGTAGAGTTATGATCCAAGGTTGTTTAATCGCCTGCAAATATTTCTGCATCGCTACCGCATAGCTGGTAAACCAATTATAACGTTTAACTGTACGCCCAAGATGAATATAGCGTAAGCCTGCTAAACAGATTAAGATAATAATTAACTTCATATTTTTTCCTTACATATGACTATTTGAATCAATATAGACTTTGTACAAGTATAAGTTCGTTAATCTAACAGGTGTTTATATTTTTGCCAAGAAAAACTTGGCCCTGGATCGGTTTTTCTATCTGGTGCAATATCACTGTGACCAATAATACGCTCCATGGTGATTTTTGGATATTTTTTAAGCAAAACTTTACTAACCGTAGCCAGACTTTTGTATTGTACTTCGGTAAAAGGTATGTCATCTGCCCCTTCTAATTCAATCCCAAGCGAGAAGTCATTACATCCTTGTCGCCCGAGAAATTCTGAAACACCGGCATGCCAGGCCCGTTTATTAAAGGGTACAAATTGAATGACCCGCCCGTCGCGTCGAATGAATAAATGCGCTGATACTCTCACATTCTCAATTTTTTTATAATAAGGGTCTTTATCAACAGGTAACTGATTGGTGAAAAATAAAATCACATCATCACTGGAAAAATCATTCTCAGGTAAGCTGATGTTATGAATAACTAACAGGCTAATGTCTTCGGCATCAGGATAATCGTCGAAATTAGGTGAAGCAACAAATTCAGCCTGTTCTAACAAAGCTGTGTCTGCGTCAATCTGCATGTTAATCTTGGCGTAACTTGGCGGTGGTAGCCATTGGTGTTGGATACTTCATTACCACCCAATAAGAAGAAACAATAAAGGTCAAAATAGTAGTGGCTTGTATTAAGAAAGAAGCTTGCTGACTGATTAATAAACTATGCACAGCAAGGTATGCAACTAACAATGAAAATTCGCTCGCCTGGCCCAAACGCACCCCCACTTCCCATGACACTTGCTTACTCTCACCTTCACGTACCAATAAAAAACGGTAAATCAACGGCTTTAAAAACAAAGCACATACCGCTAAAATAACAGCTGGAATAATCACTAAGCTTAAATAATGTGGGTTAAATTGTGCGCCAACCGCAAAGAAGAACGCCACCAAAAATAAATCTCGCATCGGTTTTAAACTTTCAGCAATGTATTGAGAAATAGGATGCTCTGCTAAGGTAACGCCAGCAATAAACGCACCAATTTGTGCAGAAATATGAGACAAGTTTGCTAATTCAACCAATAACATGCACCAACCGATAGAGATGATCCAGATATATTCTTGCATCGTGTCGAATTTCGCTAGTAGTTTTAATAACACGAAACGCACAAATAACGTAACAACCAAAATCAATACTGGCAAAGCTATAATTACCAAAATAAATTCATACCAAATTAAGCCACCGTTTTGCGCACCACGCAAAATCAGCAAGACTAAAATAGCAACTAAATCTTGCAGCAGTAAAATACTGATCATCACTTCACCAGTGTGCTTGTGATGCAAGATAGTGGTGGGTAATAACTTCAACCCCATGATGGTGCTAGAGAACATCATGGCTGCGCCTACAATTAAACTAGCCACATTAGAATAACCAAAAGCTCGACTCACGCCATAACCAATCGCACAAAATAGTACTGAACTCACCGCCGTTAATACAACCGCTTTACGCATCAATAAGATTAGATTTTTGGGTTGTAAGTGCAGCCCAAGCAAGAACAACAAAAAGATAATACCGACTTCACCCACTTCATAAGCAATAGTGGCATCCGGAATGATTTTCAATCCCCAAGGTCCAATCACCGCTCCGAGGATCATATAGGCCACCAACAGTGATTGCCGAGTATACATGGCAATTGTACCCAAAATCGCCGCGCCGACAAAAATGGTGAAGAGTAAGAATGTAATGCTATTGTGTGACATGAGGTGCGAGTATACGAAATTTGTTTTGTTTGTGGAAGCGGCATTTTTAACTTTGCGAGCTAAATCCTGATATACTACTCATCAATTCATCATATAAATCATCTATAAAGATTAGTTAAAATATGTTTCTACGCCCTATAAGAGAATTCCTAAAAGTCGAAGCAATTGGCGGCATACTCTTGATCTTAGCCCTGATCTTAGTGCTCATTATTGCCAATACACCCTTATATGTTCTATACCAACATTTCATTGAAACACCTGTACAAATTCGTATCGGCTCGTTAGATTTACATAAACCTCTTGAGCTTTGGGTTAATGAAGGGTTGATGGCGTTATTTTTTATGCTGCTGGCCTTAGAAATTAAACGTGAAATATTAGTCGGTGAGCTATCCAACTTCAGTCGAATCATTTTGCCTATTTTTGCGGCGATTGGCGGTATGGTGGTTCCCGTTGCTATTTTCTTTGCCGTAGTGCACGGCCATAGTAAAGCCATGATTGGCTGGGCTATCCCGACCACGACCGATATTGCTTTAGTCTTGGGCCTATTAGCGCTATTAGGCAAACGTATTCCTGTTAACTTAAAATTATTTCTTGTCGCCTTATCTATTGTCGACGATATTGCTGCCATTGTCTTAATCGCTATTTTTTACAGTGATCATATTGCCCTTATCCCTCTGTTTATTGGGTTTGCAGGCATTCTTTTACTAGCCGCAATGAACTGGCTTGGTGTTACAAAGATATCACCCTATATGCTTGTCGGCTTAGTGGTCTGGGTCGCCATCTTAAAATCTGGCGTGCATGCAACCTTAGCAGGATTGGCTATCGGATTTTGTATTCCACTTAACGGTAAAAAGGAAGGTTCTGTTTCACCTTTACGTCACTTAGAGCATTTACTGCATCCATGGGTCGCTTATTTAATCATGCCAGTATTTGTCTTCATGAATGCAGGTGTGCCATTTACATCGAGCACCGAAATTAATTTATTGCATCCATTGCCGATTGGTATCGCCCTAGGATTATTTTTAGGTAAGCAAATTGGTATCTACAGCTTTGCTTTCTTTTCCGTAAAATGTCGCTTTGCCAAACTACCTCATGGGGTAAATTGGTGGCAAGTTTATGGTATTGCTACTTTATCTGGTATTGGCTTCACCATGAGCTTATTTATTGCGAGCCTTGCCTTTCCTAATAGTCCTTTTGAATTAGCCAGCCGCCAAGGCATTTTGGTTGGTTCATTCCTCTCGGGCATTCTCGGCACTATTATTTTGTACCGAGCAGGTGCCCCTAAAAAAGACTATTTGCCAGTAAAGCTCAATAATTGAACAATTCTATTTGACCGGCATCCGTGATATCCATACAATCATCGCTCGTCAATAATTATAAGCAAATAACATGACCATTAAACAACCTCCCGGCCTGTATCCTCTTTTCTTTACTGAAATGTGGGAACGCTTTGGTTATATGTGCTTACAGACCATCCTGGTTTTATATTTGAGCCATGCTCTACATTTTTCTGATCATGCCGCTTATATGCTTGCCGCTGCTTTTAGTGCTTTCCAATGGCTGACTCCGGTTCCTGGTGGCTATATCGCCGATCGTTATTTAGGCTTCCAACGTACTATTATAATTGGCGCTTTGGTACTCGGACTCGGTTATTTAATCACCGCTATGACGGGTTATCATTGGTTTTTGATTGGCTTAGCCGTATTAATAGTCGGTAATGGATTCTTTAAACCAAATGTGTCCAGCATAGTAGGTACATTATATAAGGAAAATGACCCACGTCGAGAAGGTGGCTTCACGATTTTTTATATGGGGATAAACCTCGGCACATTAATTCCACCTTTGTTTTTAGGTAAGCTTGTTGCCGCTTATGGTTGGAATGCAGGCTTCCTTGTTGCCGCAGTTGGAATGTTACTTAGTTTCATCACTTTTTCTTTTGCCCGTAAAAACTTCACACATAAAGCGCACACGCCTTATTCAAAAGTATTTTCTGGTGTAAGCAAAAAACTTAAAGCCAATGTCATCTTAATTATGGGGAGCGTTCTCGTTGTTGCGGCTTTCTATGGCTCACTATTTATCCCGCAATCGAGCAATATTATACTACTGGTACTCTCTATTACTATTATCGCTTTTTTGCTTAATCTAACACTTAAATTAGCGAAAAAAGAACGCAACCATATGTTAGTTGCGATTACTTTAACTGTCATCTCTATTGGGTTTTGAGGTATTTACTTCCAATGCTTTAGCTCATTTTTATTATTCGCCGACCGCAATATGAGTAGTGCCTTTTTAGGTATGCATATTAGTGCTGAATTTACTGAAGCCTTTAATCCTTTCTTTATTTTAGCCCTTTCACCGTTGACCAGCTTACTTTGGCCGTGGTTAGCTAAGCGTAATATGAACCCTTCTTATCCAATGAAATTTGCTCTAGGAGCTCTTTTCATGGGCTTTGGTATGTTGCTACAAGCTTTTGGTATTAAGTTCTTTAGCCATAATGGTATATCTTCTGCCTATTGGTTATTTTTTAGTTATGGGTTACAAACTATTGGTGAATTAGTCTTATCGCCAATCGGTCTTGCAATGATTACTCGCTTAACCCCACGTAAGTATGTCGGCATGATGATGGGGGTTTGGTTCTTAGCTTTAGCAGCCGCAAATCTCATTTCTGGGGAACTAGCTACTTTAGCAGATTTGCCTAAAGCGGCGACAATTTTACAATCTCAACATATTTATGCGCACGCCTTCTTTGATTACGGTTGGTTAGGACTTGGTTTAACTGCATTTACTTTATTATTTGTCCCTAAACTAAAACGAATGATTGCCATCTAAGAAGTCCTTTCCCCCGACCAGGGAGAAAGCCAAAATCAAGGTGAATCAATCGTCACTCAAGCTCAATAAACTCGCGTTACCACCTGTTGCCGTTGTATTAATCGTAAGAGTACGCTCCACACATAAGCGAGGCAAATAATGTGGACCACCGGCTTTGGGGCCAGTACCTGACAAACCCTCACCACCAAATGGTTGCACACCAACTACGGCACCAATCATATTCCGATTAACATACATGTTACCGACACGCATTTTTTTCTGCACATAACGTATCCGTTCTTCAACTCGGCTATGTATACCAAAAGTTAAACCATAACCCGTGCTGTTAATATCATCGAGAGTTTTATCTAAGTCAGCAAGTTTGAAACGTATCACATGTAAAATCGGACCAAAAATTTCGCGCTGCAAATCATGAATGCTATCAATTTCAAATGCAGCGGGTGTAATATATGTTCCTTTCATAATGTGATCATTTGCAGGCACTTGATATAATAACTTCCCACTGGTTATCATTCTATTGATGTGCTGTTGTAAATTGTTCCGTGCTTCAGCGTCAATTACAGGTCCCACATCTGTCGCGAGTAATGCTGGGTCACCAACATTTAATTTCTTCATGGCACCTACTAACATAGTAATCACTTTATCGGCAATATCATCTTGCACATATAAAACGCGTAAAGCACTGCAACGTTGCCCTACGCTTCCGAAGGCAGAGTTAATAACATCATCCACTATTTGCTCAGGTAACGCAGATGAATCAACTAACATACAATTCTGGCCACCGGTTTCAGCAATCAATGGCACAATCTCACCGGGGCGTTTAGCCAGATTAAGTTGAATAAGTTTGGCCACCTCAGTTGAACCTGTGAAAATAACCGTATTAACACGTCTATCTGCCATTAATTTTGCACCAACGCCCTCACCAGTTCCCGGTAACAATTGTACTACCGCTTGTGGCACACCTGCTTGATAAAATAATTGCACAGCTAAAGCTGCAATTAACGGTGTTTGCTCTGCAGGCTTGGCAATAACACAATTACCCGCGACCAAAGCTGCTACTATTTGTCCAGTAAAAATCGCTAAAGAGAAATTCCACGGACTAATACAGGCAACGACTCCACGGCCATGTAATTCGACCACATTGCACTCTCCTGTTGGCCCTGGCATTTTCATTAGTTCTGCTAAAATTAATTTAGCTTACTCAGCATAATAACGACAAAAATCTACCGCCTCTCTTAATTCTGCCAAAGCATCAGGTATTGTTTTTCCGGCTTCACGCATAGCTAAATACATAAAGTCACCAGAATGCTCTTCGAGCAGATTGGCGATATTATTTAAAATATCGGCACGCTTCATAGCGCCTAAGGCATCCCAATCATCTTGAGCAAGATTGGCTTGTTGCAGAGCTATATCAATATCATTATCTGTAGCATTAATAACATGACCAACAACGCGATCGGCTTGTGCAGGGTCATAAATAGCTTCAGATGCTCCTTTAATGTCATTTAGGGTGGCTACGAGTGGTTGTGCATGCCATTTTTTTTGACTGGCCGTATGCAACTCAGTTTGCAATTGTTGGCAAGCATGGCGATTACTTAAATCAAGCCCAAATGAATTTAAACGTTTTTCACCAAAAATGTCTCTTGGCAGTGGGATCTTATGATGCCGTTTGTTTTCTAATTTGTGCACTTTCGCAATCGGGTCGGCAATGATATCGCTAATGCCTTTTTCTTGATCCATGATCATATTCACGAATGAAGAGTTAGCACCATTTTCTAACAAACGACGGACTAAATAAGGCAGTAAGTATTGATGGTTACCCACTGGTGCGTAAATACGACAGTGAATGTTGCTTTTTTTGGCTAAAAACAAGTCATATAACGATTGCCCCATGCCATGTAAACATTGAAACTCAAATTGATTCTTAGCCGTAGCCAGCTCAAGAATAACCGCTAATGATTGTGGATTATGCGTGGCGAATTGTGCATAAAAGGCATCTGGGGCTTGTAGAATCTTCTGAGCGCATGCAATGTAAGACACATCGGTGTTCATTTTTCGAGTAAAAACAGGATAGTCCGACAAACCAAATTCTTGCGAGTTTTTAACTTCACTATCCCAATAAGCACCTTTA
>JAWUYR010000072.1:0-16147 GCA_034110705.1 Gammaproteobacteria bacterium
CTTGTGTTACCCAGGTATGCAGTGTTGCTGCTGGCATCCCTAAATCTTTTGCTGCTCCTCAAACCGAGCTTGAGCTTAGCGCTAGCTTCAGTGCTTCAGCTTTATATTCTGCCGTATATTTTCTTGCGTTTTTTGACATATTTCACCTCTTTGTTTTTCATAGTTTAACAAATTGGTGTCCACTTTTATGAGGGAAGATTAAACAGGCTCTTGAGGATTTGGAGAGTCTTTTTGTAGTTTATTTACTCCATTCACGATTTGCTCCTCTAATGGGCTACCCCGATCAGCCGCATTGGCACAAACTAACTTAACATTCTTAGTAGAACTAGAGTTTGGAGCATTAACTGTAATTGTTACGCTTTGATTTCCCAGCCATAGAGGTGTTGCTGGATCGGCTTCCCGTCCTAATAATTGTGCTATTTCATCGGCAAAAGGCCCCGCTGCAACTACATTAATTGTTACGCTACGCTTTCCAGGAGTCGGTCGTGCTTGTTGACAGAAATCACAATGTTGTATATCTAGTTTCTGCTGACACGCATTACAGATCATCTTAAAGTCACAATTAAGATTCCCTACAACACAATTTTGGCCACTTTGAGCTGGTACACTTTTACATGATTGACATATTTTTTGACTCATAATTTTCTCATCCTCATAAGATTATCTTTAATAGCAAAGCTAGTAGAGTAGGTTCTGAACCTTAAGAAAACATTAACCATACCCCGTATTTTTTACTGACTAGTTTTATTAAGCAGCTATGGTATGATTTGACCATGTCTAAAATGTTAAAAATCTTCAGTTATTCTTTAATCATACTCATTATTTTAGTGGGCTTTTTTATTGCCTATGAACACTTCATTACAAAAAAACATGTCGCTGTTAAGCCTAAAATAACCTTAGTTTCAACCATCACGGCTCAACAACATGCCGTACCTGTCACCGTTACATCTGTCGGTAGCTTAACACCAACGAGGCAAACTTATATTAGCCCAAAAGAAGATGGTTATATTAAAAATATTTATTATCAGCCTGGTGAAAAAGTGAACACTGGCCAAGTGTTAATTCAATTAGATGACGCACAACTTAAAGCAACGGTCGCTGGCGACAAGGCTCAAGTGAGCACAACGAGAGGTTTATATTTTCGTTATCGCAAAGCAAGTAAAAGCGGCTTAATTTTGGCGCAAAATTTAGAGCAAGCTAAAGCTAATTATGAAATATCTGTAGCAACCTTAGCTCAAAATAAAGTGCAGTTAGCCGAAACTCAATTAAAAGCACCTTTCACAGGCTATGTCAGCACACGTAATATTAGTATCGGTGATTTTGTTAAATCAGGACAACAGTTAACTCAGCTAGTCGACCGACAAAACTTACGCGTGCAATACACCATTCCAGAAGCTTACGCTAACCAACTTAAGTTAGGGCAAAAAGTAGAAGTGAGCTTTTCTAATCCGAGCAGCATAGAAATGGCCACGGTTAATTTCATTGCACCCAATATTAATCAAGATACAGGTGATATCGCTGTCCAAGCATTGTTGCCAAGCATTACTCCAATGGTTACACCAGGTGAATTTGTTAACATCAAACAAACTATTGGAAGTCGGCAATTAGTTACAGTCCCAGAACAAAGTGTTGTCGGCTCTCTTAATGGCTACAGCGTTTTTACGGTCAGCAAAAGCAAAGCACAAAGTATCAACGTGCAACTAGGCGCAAATAATTATGGCCAAATTTCAATTGTCAGTGGCTTAAAAGCCAACACTAAAATTATTGTTAAAGGGGCACAGCAATTGAAAGATGGCCAAACTGTTAAGGTCACTCAGGAAGATTCTTAATGCGTTTATCTGAATTTTGTATCCGCCGACCGGTTTTTGCCAGCGTTTTAAGTTGCATTCTTATTTTAGTTGGCGCTTTTTGTTACACACAAATCAAAACTCGCTTCCGCCCCGTTAGCCCTAACCAACAAGTCGTTGTCATGACAACTTATATGGGAGCCAGTCAACAGTTAGTTGAATCTACAGTAACCTCACCGATTGAAGCCGCTTTAAATGGCGTGCCAGGAATTACCAATATTCAATCGAACACTAACCAAGGCTTTAGCATGATCCAAGTAAAGATCAGTGGTAATGCTAATCGTGAAGAAGTGGTCAATCAAATCCGCGACAAAGTTAATCAAGCACATGTTGGCATGCCAGATAATATAACCCAATCCATGGTCTTAGCCGGTGGCTTCCAAAATAATGAATTGATGGATATAGCCTTTTGGAGTAATAAGCGTAGTCCAAGTGCTGTGCGAGATTATTTAGAACGCAATTTTACTGATAAAATTCAGCAGATAAGTGGTGTCAAGAAAGTTAATTATGAAGGTGCCTATCAATACGCTATGCGCATTTGGCTCGACCCCAATAAAATGGCCGCTTTGAATTTAAGCGTGCAAGATGTTCAAACTGCCTTAAATCAAGCCAATATCTCGCAACCCGCCGAACAAATTAATAGCCTAGATTTTTATTATCCTATCACGGCCAATACCCGTTTAAAGAATGCCGCGCAATTTAATAACGTGCTAATTAAAAATGTTAACGGTCGCTTAAAAGATATTGGCCAAGCTAAATTCGGAGTAGATGATCGCGAAAAAAGTTTTTCACGTTTGAACAACAAGCCTATCATCGATTTACAAGTGATTTATGTTGTCGGCAGCGCCAACCCAATTGATATTGGTACACAAGTAGACAAGCTATTTGAACAAGCCAAAACGACCTTGCCACCTGATATTCATTATACTAAAATCTTCGACCGCACGACGTGGTTGCGTGACTCTATTCATGAAGTCTATGAAACTATTGGCATGGCAATTTTGTTTGTTAGCTTGGTAGTTTTATTATTCTTAGGCAGCTTTCGTGCTTCAATTATTCCAATCATCACGATTCCCATTTGTTTATTAGCCAGTATTGCGATTTTATTTTTTGCAGGGATCAGTATCAATATGATCACCCTGCTCGCCATGGTACTGGCCGTTGGGTTAATTGTCGATGATGCAATTGTGGTGGTGGAAAATATTCACCGTCATATAGAAGAAGGCTTATTACCCTTTAATGCGGCCCTAAAAGGTATTAAGGAAATTTCCGCCCCCGTTATCTCGATGACCTTAACTTTAGTCGCGGTATTTTTACCCATTATGTTTATGCATGGTGACATGGCCGCCATTTTAAAATCATTTGTCATTGCGCTAGCCAGCAGCGTTTTAATTTCTGGCTTTGTCGCTTTAACATTATCCCCCACTATGGCTTCACATTTATTACAAGAAAAAGGTAAGCAAAATCGTTATGAAATCATCCTGGAAAAACTCTTTCATGGCTTGGCTTCATCTTACGGAAAGCTATTATCTTTTTTACTCAACGTACGATTGTTAGTCGGCATTTTAGTCTTATTAATTGCAGGAGCGGGTTATTATTTATTTCAATCTCTTCCTAAAGAATATGCACCGCAAGAAGATATTGGTATTGTACAGGCTTTTCTTCATCAACCACTTAATGCCAACATCACGAGTGCTAGAGAAAAGTTAGATACCGCTTACAATCAAATTAAAAGCATCCCTGAAATTGCACATGTTGCCGACTTTGCCTATATTGGCCAAGGTGATAACAATCTGCAAATGTATATTCCGTTAGTCGATTATAAACAACGACATCGCAACGCTACTCAAATAGCTAATGAAATTCGCAAGCGTTTAAATAGTATTCCTGGCCTCAATGCCACTGTGTTTGCAGATTCACTTTTTAATGGTGGCTGGGACTTCGGCTTTCAATTTTCCTTACTGTCAAATGATGATTGGCCACAGTTGCATAAGGACACAGAGTTAACCATTAAACGGTTAAAAAACTATCCAGGCTTAACTGGACTCACGACCAACATGAAATTTAATAACCAACAATACGAAATTAATATTAATCATTTGATGGCCGACAAATTAGATGTGAGTAACAAAACCATTAATAATGCCCTCGCTATCTTTTTAGGTGGGGTGGAAAGCACGAATAAATTTATTCAGGGTAACAAATCATACGATATTATTTACCAAGCAACTAAACAATATCAAAAAGAGATTAGTGATTTAAGTAGTTTTTATATTCGCAATGCCAATAATAAGCTGATTAATTTAGGCAGTGTTGTTACTATAAAACGCACCTCCGTTATTCCTAATTTGAATCATTATGATTTACAACGCTCTGCGACCATCAGTGGCACGATAGCACCTGGTTATTCAATGGGACAGGTCATTCAAGAATTACAAACACTATTACCTCAAGTAATACCGGCCGGTACTAAATATGCTTTTATTAACGCTGCACAAGAATATCTAGATTCTAATGCGAGCTTAGCCATGTTATTTATTAGCGCTTTAATCTTCATTTACTTAGTTTTAGCCGCGCAATTTGAAAGCTTCATTGATCCAATGATCATTTTATTAACCGTACCATTATCAATAGTGAGTGCTCTCGCCGCTTTGAAAATATTTGGTGGATCATTAAATATTTTTAGTGAAATTGGATTAGTCACCTTAGTTGGTTTAATCAGCAAGCATGGTATTTTGATCACTCAGTTTGCAAATCAGCTATGCGCACAGGGCTTAAGTGTTAAAGACGCGATTATTAAAGGAGCATCGCTACGTTTACGACCTATTTTGATGACCACAGCTGCGATGATTATGGGTGCTATTCCATTATTGTTAGCTTCGGGAGCCAGTGCCAATAGTCGTAAAGAATTAGCTATTGTGATTATTGCTGGTTTATTATGCGGTACTTTCTTTTCATTAATTGTAGTACCTATCGCCTATTCTCTATTACACGGCTTAAAAAAGAATAAACAATACAATTAGCCTACACGACGTCAGTATCCCAGAAAAATCGATAAATGCGGCTTTAAATATCACAAAGAATATTGTTGATTTCGAACAACTGTTCATTTGTTAGCGTTCTAGATCCTGCTTCTATACTTGGGAAATCCGTCACGAAACAAACTTCATCGTCGTAACCAATCATTTTATTACTCTGACCGGCCATTAAGAACTTCACAGCGTTATAACCCATTAATGAAGCAACCTTACGATCATGAACCGTTGGTGTACCACCGCGCTGCGTATGGCCGATAACGCAGACCTTATAATCAATATCAATAGCTTTTTTAATGTCTTTAGAAATATTAAAACTACGCCCTGCTTCATCTGCTTCAGCAACGACAATAATCGAGCCTAGCTTCATTCTGGAGCGCGATGAGATACGCTCTATTAATTGTTCAGTACTCGTTGCCAATTCTGGAATCATGACAAACTCAGCACCACCGGCAAGGCCGACATCCATCGCTAAAAAACCAGATGCACGCCCCATCACTTCTACTAAAAAATTAACGCTATGACTAAATGCCGTATCACGGATACGGTCGATTGCCGTTAATGCCGTATTACGTGCTGTGTCAAATCCAATAGTGTATGGCGTCCCCATAATGTCATTATCAATCGTGCAAGGAATACCAACTGTTTTAATATTTGATTGCTCGGCTAATAATTTGGCGCCGCGAAAACTACCATCACCACCCAATACCACTAAAGCATCAATTTCATGTTGCTGTAACACATCGACCGCTTTTTGTCGGACAGCGGGATCTTTAAACTCATCATAGCGTTTGGTTTTTAAAATTGTGCCACCACGCTGAATGCAATTTGCAACCGATTGATGATTTAGCTTTTCAATCTCATTCTCGACTAACCCTTGAAAGCCATTTTTTACACCATACGGTTCAATGCCATTCGCTAATGCGGTTCGCACAACGGCACGAATACCTGCATTCATTCCAGGGGCATCACCACCAGAGGTTAAAACAGCAATTTTTTTAATCGGGTTAGTCAATAGATTATCCTTTAGCTGATCGCTTTGTTAACGACATTTTGTAAATGTTCTTGCTTCCCAGAGACAGGCTGTGGGTCGAGGTTGCTATCATGTATATGTTTAGTAAGGCTTTCAACATCTTGGTTACCGGTTAAGATACTTTTGCCCAATTCTTGGCTCCAACCGGCATAGCGTTGGTCAACAAATTGTATCAATTTTTTATTCTCAATCAATTTCGCAGCATTTAACAATGCTTTGGCTAATGTATCAATCGCTCCGATGTGACCATAAAATAAATCATCGACATCGATACTTTGACGACGCACCTTAGTATCAAAGTTAAAACCACCTTTGTCAAAACCACCATTTAACAACATGATATAAAGCACATTTGTTAAATCCGTTAAATCTGTTGGAAAATAATCCATATCCCAACCCAATTGTGGATCGCCAATATTCGCATCAACTGAACCAAATAAATCATTCGCATACGCATAAGCAATTTCATGTGAGAAACTGTGTCCTGCTAATGTGGCATGGTTACCTTCAATATTGACCTTAAATTCTTTCTCTAAACCATATTTCTGCAAGAAAGCCGATACTGTTGCTGTATCATATTGATGCTTGGTTGGCTCACATGGTTTTGGCTCAATTAAAAAATCACCTTTAAAACCAATTTTATGTTTGTAGTCGACAATCATATGGAAAAAACGTGCCATTTGATCAGCTTCTTGCTTCATGTCCGTATTTAATAACGTTTCATAACCTTCACGTCCACCCCAGAAAACATAATTTTCACCATTCAGTTGCTGAGTAACCTCAAGTGCTTTTTTCACTTGCCCGACAGCATAAACAAATACATCTGGATTAGGGTTGGTTGCAGCACCCGCAATGTAACGACGGTTGCTAAACAAGTTTGCGGTACCCCACAGTAATTTTTTACCTGTCTTATACATTTGTGCAGCAATTAAGTCTGTGATTTTTTGCAGGTTGTCATTGCTCTCTTGTAAATTACGGCCTTCTGGTGCGACATCACGGTCATGAAAGGTGAAATAAGGAACATCTAATTTAGTCATAAATTCAAACATCGCCTGAACTCTTAACTCAGCTTGATCCATTTCCGAACTTGGCTCATGCCAAGTGCGCCTAAATGCTGGCTCACCAAAAATATCATGTCCCGACCAAACAAAATTATGCCAAGCACACACAGCCAAGCGTAAATGCTCTTGCATGGTTTTACCCAAAACCTTTTTATTCGCATCATAATATCGATAAGCGAAAGTGTTATCACTTTCTGGGCCTTCATATCGAATTGTCGGAATATTTTTAAAGAACTCTGTCATGATTGTTTTTCCTCAGTAAACATAAATTTTAATTGGTCATATAACGTCATAAAAATCGGTAATTTGGCTTGTAAAATACTTTGCCATTCTGGATTTGGCTCAAGCACTTGCTCAATGGTTGATAACGGTAAGCTATCGACATCAAGACCTGTTTTAGCCAAAAAGCCTAAACGGGCTGCTCCGTAAGCGGCACCAACGTCTCTATCTTTATATAAAGTTAAAGATTGTCCCAGCGCTGCGGCCAGTATTTTACCCCAATAAACGCTCTTAGCACCACCACCAACCACAGCTATTTGCTTAATTTTGGTGCCGGTATCCAACATAGCACGTTGGCCTTGAGCAAAATTTAAAGCCACACCTTCTAAAACAGCTTGAGTGAGACGGCTACGGCTTGAGTCATGAGTTAAGCCAATAAAAGCACCCTTGGCATATGGATTGTTATGTGGGCTCCGCTCACCTGACAAGTAAGGTAAGAAATAAGCGGTATCTTTTTGCATTTCATTAGATTCAGTGTCTGATAATAAATCCAATACTTTCACTTCGCACACATCTGCCCACCAAGACAAAGCGCTAGCAGCACTCAAATGACAATTCATTTGGTGCCATAATTTTGGCACACAGTGACAGAAGGTATGCACCCCAGCGTTGGCATTAGGCGCAAAAACATCATCGGCAACAAAGTAAGTACCAGAGGTTCCCAAAGATAAAAACCCATCACCAGGATGAGTGACATTAATACTCATTGCTGCTGCTGCATGATCGCCGGCTCCAGCAGCGACAATAACATTGTCAGCTAAACCCCACTCTTTTGCAACTTGCTTGGTTAGTATGGCTGTTGGCGCTGTTCCTTCAAATAATTCTGGCATATGAGCCAGTGTTAAGCCTGTAGCTTGTAACATCTCTTTCGACCAGTCTCTTGCTCCGACATTCAGCCATGAGGTTCCAGAAGCATCAGACATATCACTCGCATACGTTCCTGTCATACGAAAACGTAAATAATCTTTCGGTAATAATACTTTATCTGTTTTTGCAAAAATTTCTGGCTCATGTTGCGCAACCCATAATACTTTGGGGGCTGTGAAGCCTGGCATTACTCTATTGCCGGTTATACTCGCAAAATCTGGCACCTTCGCTTCAAGTTGCTCACACTGCGCCATCGAGCGGCCATCATTCCATAGCATTGCTGGGCGCAAGACCCTGCCAGCTTTGTCTAATAAAGTGGCGCCATGTTGTTGACCCGATAAACCAATTGCCTCTACTTGAGATAAAGCCACCTCATGTGAATTTTGTAATGTTCGCATCGCGTGACACGTCCCTTGCCACCATGCCTCGGGGTATTGCTCAGACCATAAAGGATGCGGACGCTGAACGCTTAAATCACTCGACGCTTGAGCCAGGATATTTTGCTCAGCATCCATTAAAATAATTTTCACACTAGATGTGCCTAGATCAATTCCTAGGTACATACGACTCTCCTTGGGCGATTTGTGAAAAGAAATTATAGCGTAAATTTTGAGGGTTAGCTTGTTAGGTTAATTGATAAAATAACTTAAGGAAAATTCAGCCAATAAAAAAGCGCTGAAGGTCAGCGCTTTTTTATTATTCATTATGTACTATGCCATGGCGGCATCAAAAGCTTGTTGATTGGCAGAAACACTATATTCATCCATCAATTTTTTGGCCTTGATAAATTCATCTGCTTCTAAGTAACGCATAATACGTCCTTGGAGTTCTTCTGGTAAATCGGTATACATTTTACTCACCATTGTTGGTTTCGCCTAATATTCTTATTGAATAAGTTAACGTCTCAATTTCGCATGAGCTGTTTCTATGCTACGAGCCGTATTATGGCAAAAAAATCAACAACTATCTGTAAGACATCTCTTACAGTGCTGTGAGCATAAGCGGATAATTTCATGATTGTTTATTATCTATTCACTATTTATTAGTCTAATATGATACTTCTCAATGAGACATTCCACTAACAACTCAATGACTTATGTGATAAAATTCCGCCCCATGAATAATACTCGCCAACTCAGTAACATTGTTTTACTAGAATTTCTAAAAAAATTCTCTGGTGACATCTACATCATTGCCTTACCTGCCATCGCGGCCTCTTTTAATACCGACAGGCAGCATGTGCAAATTATGATCTCCTTCTTTTTGCTTGGTGTCGCAGCATCACAATTGATTACCGGAGCATTATCAGATCATGTTGGTCGACGGCCTGTCTTACTCTATAGCTTAATGGTTTTTACCCTGGGCAGCTTTGTCTGTGCTGCCGGTTTTGAAGTATGGTTTCTGCTAACTGGCATTGCCATTATGGGCTTTGGAATAGGTTCAGCACCGACAATCGGCAAAGCCATGATCCACGATTTATACAAAAAATCTGGTAAAACGGCAATGTTTCTAGTTATCACAAGTTCCTTTGTTGTCTGGGCGCCTGCCATTGCCATGGCAGTTGGCGGTAATTTTGCACATTATTTTGGTTGGGAGTCCATTTTTCTTTTAAGTGATGTTTTAGGCATCCTCGCACTAGCATTTAGCTACTTCTTTCTGCGCGAGACTACTAACCAGCGCCCTAGCCTTTGCTTCTGCCTTAACCATGTTGTTATTTGCCTATTTTCACACAACCAATACCTACGTTATTATTCTACCGATGATGGGATATATGTTTAGCCTTGGTGCGACGATGCCAGTCGCTAGAACGTATTTAATGGATTTGTTGGCCAATAATGCTGGTACAGAATCTGGCTTAACCGGCATCATGATTGCGATTGCCGCTAGCATAATGACATACGTAACATCACATTTTCACATTAACTCCATAATTCCCGTTGCTTCTATTTTATCGATCATGGCCTTACTTGGCTGGTTCAGCTTTTTAATCGGCAATGTCCTTTTCAAACATAAAATAAGGAACTAACAATGACGATAGGTATTATGGGCGCAATGTTAGAGGAAATTGATAATCTTAAACAAGCAATGTTGATTAAAGAAACTCAAATTATTGGCAAACGTGAATATCATATGGGCTCGTTAAACGATCACAACATTGTTTTAGTTTTTTCTCGCTGGGGAAAAGTCGCCGCTAGCAGTACTGCCGCAACACTTATCATGCACTTTAACGTTAATGAGATTATCTTCACCGGCGTTGCTGGCGCCATAGATCCTGCTCTTAATGTTGGAGACAATGTCATCGCGGATAAATTAATTCAACACGATATGGATGCGACTCCACTCTACTCGCGCTTTACAATCCCCTTACTAGATCTCGACTACTTTCCCGTGCCAAAAGACAAACAACAAGCATTACAAAACGCTGCTGAAGATTTTCTTGCTAACGACTTTAAACAACTCGACCCTAAAATAAAACAAGAATTCAACATCATCCAACCTAAAATAGTGATCGGTACGATTGCCAGTGCCAATCAATTTGTCTCAGATAAAGCAAAAATCACTGACCTTGCTTCCAATATCGAAAATCTAAAATGTGTCGAAATGGAAGGTGCTGCCGTTGCACAAGTGTGTTTTGAGCATGATATTCCTTTTTCAATCGTACGCATTATTTCTGACAAAGCTAACGATGATGCCAATATCGACTTTATGACGTTTATTGCGAAGATTGATAGCTTTTTTTCTGGTGGAGTTGTTAAGGCTTTGTTTTCGAAAAAACCTAGCCTGTAGCTTGCAACATTTCTTCTGTACTCAAAATATAATCTGATAACTGAGCGGATAAATCTTGCACTTGAGGCTCTAACAACATGGTTTCATGATTACCATCCACTTTATAAAGTAGAATTGGTGAATTAGTGACCTTCTCCCAAGAATTATATTTCGAGTCAATTAATCTAAACTTTGGTAATACTTCTTTTGCTTTAAATAATGCTAATGCCGTATTGATTTTCGGAGTTTTATACTGCAATAAGATTTTTAGCCGCTCAAGCATCACATCATAAAAAGGATCTATCTTTTTAGCTGTTCGAGGCAAATATTCTTGTAAATACTCCTCCAGATTAGTTATGCCTACTTGCTGAATTTTATGTAGTGCAAAACAAGCAAAGCCATCAACCACTGCAGCTACTTTAACCTCTTCACCCTGAGCTTCAAGTTGATGGATAACTTCTACCATTACAGTAGCGCCAAAGGAGGAACCCATTAAATTGTAAGGGCCATGTGGTTGAATCGCTTGTATTTCGCGCAAATAACATTTCGCTAATTCTTCTATAGAGTTAAACTTAGTTTTATCTCCATCTATAGCAGGATCTTGGAAAGCATAGATAGAGTAATTAATCTGTAAATTTTTCACTAATGGCATGTAACAAAATGCAGTTCCTCCAATTGGGTGGAAAAGAAACAATTTAAATAATGAATTACCATTTTTTAACCTAACAAGATTATTTACTTTAGTTTCAAGTTGATCAGTTAAACATTTTGCGATGTCTCTTACTGTTCTATGTTTAAGAATGTCACTAAGCTTAACTTGGATAGAAAGTTCCCTGTTAATTTCAGCTAATAATTCTAAAACCAATAACGAATGCCCTCCTAGATTAAAGAAATCGTCATCTATAAAAACTTCTGCTAACTCTAAAAGCCTTGTGAATATCTGAGCTACTACAACTTCACATTTGTTTCTTGGTAAAATACGTTCTACTTCCAATTCTATCGAATTACTATTATTACAAGAGTTTCGATTCTGCAAGTGCAGTTTAGCTAAAACATCTTTATCAATTTTCCCACTAAAATTGATAGGCATTATGTCCATAGATATAAAGAATGATGGTAGCATGTATTCAGGCAACCTTTTTTTCATGAAAGAACGAAGTTCGCTAATTTTAACAAAGTGGCCTGCTTTAATTGAAAAATACCCAATTAGATATTTACCTCTAGGAACGCTTTGGTGCTTTAAAACTGAAGCATGAGCAATGTTTGGAAATTCTTGAAGACAAGCTTCAACTTCATTCAACTCAATCCGATAGCCTCTTATCTTGACTTGGTTATCTTTTCGGCCTAAATATTCAATTTCTCCATTAGCGAGCTCGCGCACTAAGTCACCAGTCTGATAAAGCTGTATAGCTTTATTATTAAAGGTATACGTACGGAATTTTTCCGAGGTTACCTGTGGCATTTTAAAATAGCCTTTAGCCACGCACTCTCCAGACAAACAAAGCTCGCCTATTTCACCAGGAACAACTCTCTTATCGTTATCTAAAAGATAACATTGTGTCCCTGTAATTGGCAGACCAATCGGAATAGAAGCAATAGTTTCCATAATATCTGTTTCAGTAACACGGTGCATCAAAGAAAACACTGTACCTTCGGTTGGCCCATACGCATTGATAATGTTTTTAGGTGCATATGAACTACGATATAAATTCATAACAATTGTTTTATTTAATGCCTCACCACCAATCAGTAAATATTTTAAATTCATGAAAGTCGTAGGGACAAATTTGTAAAGATTGTTAAAATTTGAGCTCGTTAGCCATAAGACTGTGATGTTATATTTCTCAAGTGCTTGTTGAAAAAATTCTGGCTGATAAACTTCTTCATTGTTAAAAACTACTAATGTTGCTTTATTGATGAATGCAATCCAAATTTCAGCAATAGAAGTATCAAAGGAAACACTCGATGCAAAAGCAATTCTATCGGCTCTATTAACTAATGAGAGCTGTGTGCATTGACCAAGCCGCGGAATACTTTTTCGAGTAATTTCTACTCCCTTCGACTCACCTGTGGAGCCTGAGGTAAAATAATATAGGCTGTTGAATTAGGGTTATAAGATCTTCGCTTAAGCAGAGTTGATTTATTTATGCTTCCGTTTTTAATCTCCTCAACCGTTCTTATCTCCGCATGGTTAAAAACAAGTTCATTCTCTGATATCACTAGCCGTGGCTCTAGTTTATTAACCAACACATTAATACGGCTTTGAGAATAACGAGGGTCCAGCGGTACATAAGTGGCCTCAATTTTT
The DNA here is from genome assembly GCA_034110705.1 of Gammaproteobacteria bacterium. Taxonomy (GTDB): domain Bacteria; phylum Pseudomonadota; class Gammaproteobacteria; order JABDGN01; family JABDGN01; genus JAWUVP01. Next base: position 13,197 of record JAWUYR010000072.1, read on the forward strand.
AACAAAGCAAGACAACAACAAATAAACTCCAATGAACGGCTCACATTCAAAACAACAATTGAACCTACATCAACTCCATGCTCTAAAAAATAATTTGCAAACTGATTAGACATTAAATTAAGATTTTTATAGGTAAGAGCTTTATTATTGTCCTCTAGTGCGATTGTAAAAGGTGTTAATTCGGCACTTTCTTCGAAATATTGAATAAGATCTTTTATTTGATATGTCTCCGAGCTATCCTGTTGCCTTGTTTTTATTGACTTTTGTATCTCTTGCACACATAGTTCTTTTTTCATCTGCATCCAATTAATACCTCTATCTCATGGGATAGACGCATTAAACAATATTATTATTAATAACGCTACTTCTGTTTTCCCCAGTTGATCTGAAATCTCAATATAAAACAAGTATTTATCCATATTGCTTTTATAAAAATATTTCTATATAGTTGATTTTTTACTACAATCACATCCTAAAACCTTACTCAACAGTAACCATAAAAGGATATGATAGAAATTCTATTTGAAAATACCGATCAGTACATACTAGTTACAGATTATTCAGGAAATTTACTCAAGTGGAATCAAAATGTCCAAAGCTTATTTGAATTAAACTCTGAAAACGATAAGGGTGTTTCTTTAAAATTAATATGCAAAAAACTTAAGCTAGACTGTCCTTTACCTCAAGACACGACTGATCTTGAAAATGGACTTACTCTATTAAATCAAAAAGTGAGCTTCATTTCTCAACACAAAACTATTGCCTTTAAAATAGTCGCATCTTCAGATCAGCTATTTCTTTTAGGCACGGATATAACAGAGATCACAACCCTCAAGAAAAAACTTACAATAGCTCAAAAAAATATTAATGAATATGAAAGTTTCTTTTCTAACTTCAGTCATTCTTCATCTTTGATTGCTAATGAAAATATGAATCAAGGCAAAGAAAACTTAGTCACTTACTACGAAAATATTATTGATTTAATACCTGGCGTTATCTTTTGGAAAGATACAAAAGGTGCATATCTCGGATGTAATAAAGAATTACTTAAAATACGCAATTTAACATCAAAAGATAGTATTATAGGAAAAAATGATTACGATATTTTTACGCCAGATGAGGCTAATCGACTCTGGCAAAATGACCAATTAGTTATTCTAACTGGACAAACTATTCAGATAGAAGAATCTATTAAAAACTCAAAGGGTGAGCAAGAAACCTATATAAGTACAAAGCGTCCTTTAAGAAATGCAGACAGTCAAATTATTGGCCTATTAGGAATGTCAGCTAATATCACGTCACGAAAAGAAAATGAAGATAAACTTGTTTACGAGAAAGAAATATTTGAACAAGTTTATGATACAGGTTTAAAACAACTAGCGCGTATCAGTAAAGAAGTTACCGGACAAGAAGTCGACCTCAACATCCCGATTGAAGATCATGTTTTAAATATTCGCAGTTATCTCGAGAATATTATCTCCTGCCTCCCTGGATTAGTTTTTTGGAAAGATCAAAATGGTATCTATCTTGGCTGTAATGACGGAATGATGAAATGGCGTGGCGCAAAGGTAAAGTCAGAAATTGTTGGCAAGTCAGATTATGAAATTTTCACGGAAAAAGAGGCAATACTGTTAAGAGAAAATGACCGAAAAATAATGCAGCGAAAAGAAATAATTAGCGTAGAAGAAACTGTCGTTATGGCTAACAATCAAACGATAACATATCTAACAAATAAAGTTCCCTTACTTAGTGCCTCAGGAAAAGCTATCGGTATTCTTGGTATCTCACTAGATATAACAGATAAGATTACCGCCGAAAAATCTTTAAGCGTAGCAAAAGATGTGGCAGAAAGGGCAAGCAGGTCTAAATCTGAATTTCTTGCCAATATGAGTCATGACTTGAGAGCTCGTTTACATGGTATTCTTGGCATGTCCGACGTATTAGAAAAAGAACTTTATGCCACACCTCATTCTGAACATATAAAAACTATGCGTGAAGCAGGCAATAATTTATTAGAAATGATTGAAGATATCCTAAGTTTTTCTGAGCTAGATGCACAAGAAAAATCTCTTTCAAAAAAGAATTTTTGTCTGCCAGATTTACTAACCCAATCAATTGCTATGTTTTCTTATTCTACTAGTGAGAAAAACTTATCTCTATTACATAAAGGATTCGAAGAGCTACCGCAATATGTATTAAGTTACCCAAAGGCCATAAAACGCATTATTAATAATTTGTTAAATAACGCAATTAAATTCACAGAAACTGGCTCAGTTAAGCTCACCGCTATCATTTCAGAACAAAAGCAACAAGACTATCTGATCTTATCAATTACAGATACAGGAATTGGTATTCCTAAAAATCAACTAACTGCTATTTTCGAGAAATTTACTCGTGCAACCCCTTCTTATGAAGGTAAGTATAAAGGTGTTGGATTGGGTCTTTCTATCGTAAAAGAATTCGTTCAAAAAATTGGTGGTAAAGTTACGGTTAAAAGCAAGATTAACCAAGGTACCGAATTCACTGTTCAACTGCCTATCACAATCACGAGCCACGCTATTACAAAAGAGGAATTGATAGGTAATATAACCGATGAAAAAATCGCTAAAATTATTGATGCAAAACTTAAAGTGCTACTTGTAGAAAATGATTCAATCGGTCAGAAATTTGCTCAACTTGTTCTTGAAAAATTAAATTGTGACATTACTATGGCGAGTAATGGAACTGAAGCGCTCGCAAGCCTAGACAAAAAATACGATATTATTTTCAGCGATATTGGCCTACCTGATATCAGTGGTTTTGAAATAGCCAGTAATCTTCCCCCATAAAAGTGGACACCAATTTGTTAAACTATGAAAAACAAAGAGGTGACATATGTCAAAAAACGCAAGAAAATATACGGCAGAATATAAAGCTGAAGCACTGAAGCTAGCGCTAAGCTCAAGCTCGGT
>JAWUYR010000073.1:0-12324 GCA_034110705.1 Gammaproteobacteria bacterium
AAGTTCCATTACTCCATAAGGAGTCGCAGGAATAAAACCATCAAGACCAGCCGACACACGACCTACATTGTACGGGTGGAATCCATCTACATCTTTTTTTGGATCAATAGCTTCTAGAATAGCTGTTGTATCGATATGTGAAGGCAATGGCAATTGTACTAAAATACCATCGACAGCATCATCCTGATTTAACTGCTCAATTAACGCCAATACAGCCGGCTCTGAAGTGTCACTTGGTAAATTATAAGCAAAAGATTCAAACCCAACTTGCTCACACGCTTTACGCTTATGTCGAACATATATTTCAGAGGCCGGATCAGCGCCTACCAAAACAACAGCTAAACCGGGAGCCCTTAAACCCTGCTCAAGACGCTTGTTAACTTGTAGGCTAATATCAGCACGCAGTCGAGCGGCTATAGCCTTGCCATCTAAAATCTTTGCGGTCATGCCAAAGCCTCATTGCGGTTGAAAACGCGATTCTCGCATGAATTTCACCTACATACTAGCGAATTAGGGATTGACGAATGCTTAATTGCCTAGTATTATCTCACGCTTGTCGGGGCATAGCGCAGTCTGGTAGCGCGCCTGCTTTGGGAGCAGGATGTCGGGAGTTCGAATCTCTCTGCCCCGACCATTTAATACACTGTTTGGTAGAATCAAGCTAATGCGCCTGTAGCTCATTTGGATAGAGCATCGGCCTTCTAAGCCGAGGGTAGCAGGTTCGAATCCTGCCAGGCGTACCATCTTTATGGTGATCGTAGCTCAGTTGGTAGAGTCCCGGATTGTGATTCCGGTTGTCGTGGGTTCGAGCCCCATCGGTCACCCCATTTTTTCATCGTATTCAGCTCCACAATATAAAGATATCTAATCTTCTCTTAACCAGAATGATATATAGTCTCGGTTCAAGAGAAAAATAAAGGTACTAACATGTTTGAGATCCAGATACAAAACCTCCTTGAGAGTTACAATAAAGTTTTCCAAGATGTTATGGAACATAATTCAGCTAGAGGACAAAGCCACAACTTACTCAATTCCCCAATAAATGATAAAAGTTTTGTCTGTAGTATTACTTCGATTATCTTAACAACCATGTCCTTAAAAGGCATGACATACCCTATCAAAGCAGTCTTAGAAGGCACTATGTGGATAATCGCAGAAGCTACAATCCGCAATCATAGAGCATTAAACTTGCTCCCTTTAATGCATAAGGAAGAAGCTGAAACATTAAAGCAAATTTATAATAGCAACTATAGTATTGGCTGGATAACTTTTTTAGATAAAATTGGATTAACATTAGCAAGCCAACCGATAAGAGTAGTAAATCATAATTTACAGCTCTCAGTCTCAGGCTAAGGCTAATACAGTATTCCAAAAATTAAGTAGGCTCATTACATGCAACCAATTATGGTTGCATGTACGATTTGATTTTATTTCTTAACTTCCATAAACGATACACCTAATGTACCTGGCCCTGCATGTGAGCCAATCGTAACGCCACAATTCACTAAGAATGATGACTCAATGTTTGGAGAATTAAAGGTCATTAACTCTAATAGTTTTTGTCCTTCTTCTGGTGTTTCACAATGGATTAAGCCAATCCGATAATGCTTTTCAGGATCCATTTTCGATAAGACTTTTTTCGCAAATTGTTTTGTGACCTTATTTTTGGTACGAATAATACCGACCACTTTAATTTTTCGGTTTAACAAAATGTGTAAGATTGGGGTTACTTTAAACCAGTCGGCAATTTTTTTGGCGAAACCAGATAAGCGACCACCTTTTACAGCATAAAGTAGGTTTCCAATCATCGCGAAAATTTGTACTGATTCACTGGCTTCTTTTAGACGGCGAATAATTTCTTGATGCGTATGGCCAGCATTAGCCAATTCTGCTGCGTATTGTACTAACAAACCTTGACCAGCTGAGACACTCATAGAATCGAAAACACTTAATTCCACAGCAGTCATATCACGTTGCACTAATTCAGCAGCACCTACGGTGTTACTCATTTTTTTCGACAAATGGATTGAAATAATCGATTTATAGTGCGAATTTAAAAATTGATATTTCGCTTTGAAATCTCGATAAGTTGGATGTGCTGTTTTCGGTAAAATACCTTGTGTTTCAACAATCTCATAAAATTCTTCTGGTGTTATTGAAATCCTGTCAATAAACGCATCATCACCGACATGAATGCGAATAGGAATAACATGTATGTTCAAACTATCAAGCACCGCTTGTGGTAAATCAACCGCTGAATCGGTCACAATCGCCACATCACTGTGTTTAGCATGAGCATCTTTAATTTGATGGAACATATCGTCAGCTTTTTCATTAAGCAATTTACCGTATTGACGGCAAACTCGAAACAACTCTGCTGGCTGATTAACATGCATATGAATTTTGGTTTTACGTTTTGAGCCGGCAAGTACTAGTGAGTCGCCCATGGCACGTACTTCTTGCTTTAATTTCTCTTGCTCAATACCTTCGCCTACAATCACGCACTCAGTGCAATAACGATACGTATAATCATCAATATTATGATCATGAACATCATGGTCACAATTATCTTCTAATTCTGCTTCAACAATTTCAGCGATTTCAGCATCAAGATTTTTCAAGCTACCTTGATGTATAAAGCGAGAAATACCTTCTAAAAAATCAACGAAAGCTTGCGCTCCGGCATCAACAACCCCGAATTTTTTCAAGACTTTTAATTTTTTAGGTGTATCTGCTAATGATTGATTCGCCTCTACCATTAAAATATCAAATAAAGCGGCAAAATCCGTCGGGACCGTTTTCAATTTGGTTAACGCATCGGCACTGTCATTTAAAACAGTCAATACTGTGCCTTCAACAGGGTCAGCTACCGCTCTATAGGCATGGGCTGCTGCGGCAGCAAAGATAGGAACAAATTGTTTAGTGCTAATCTCTTCCAAGCCTTCAGCGCTATCCATAAAACCCTGAAACCATTGCGCAAAGATAGTGCCTGAGTTTCCTCGAGCAGCTTCTAGAGTGCCATCGGCAAAAGCGGCCAAAATATTACTTAACTTTTCTTCTTGCTCTAACGCAACGGCTTTTAAACCAGCGCTTAGCGTTAGGCTAATATTGGTGCCTGTATCGCTATCTGAAACTGGAAATACGTTAATTTTATTTAAATGATCGTGACGTGCAATAACACGTTTTGAGCCAGCAATTAAAGAACGCTTGAAGCGTGCGCCATTTAAATAGGTGATTTTATTGTGTGATGTAGTTTCTTTGTTCATAACTCATTGATTCTATGTGAATTTTCCCCGAACTTCTCGGGCTGAAGCAGCGCGTACTATATACAAAAATCGGCTTAAAAGCAATTTTAATCTATATTTTTTGTCTGCCGCTAAAAAGAATATCTTTTAATATCAACTAATTATCCTTAATAAGTGGCAGATATTCTAGCAACTGCTAATATTACTTCTTACCTTCTAGTGGTTTTATTTGTTTAGCAAGGAAGCAAACCTTTGACACCATGGCTGATTAAAGAAAAGACCCAGCCATTAGTCTCACTTTCTCCTGATAACCAAACAGACTAAATTTAGCCATTAGTTTTGATAGTAATAATAAAGTTGTGAGTACCAAGGATGGTACTCACAACACTCTTTATTTTACACGGAAATCCCGACTCTTTTCCGAATCATCACCATACAAATCATAAACAAGCCCACAAAAAAGCCCAGCATAATTAACGTCGACACCCATAAATTGGTATCCGTCCAACTAAAAAAGCCATAACGAAATGTACTCATGATATAGACAATCGGATTAAACAATGCAACATGTTGCCAAAGCTTTGGCAAAATATCCAGAGAATAAAATACTCCGCCTAAATAAGATAGCGGCGTGATCACAAAGGTCGGCATAATGGATATATGATCGAAGGTTTTTGCTAGCAGGCCATTAATCACTCCAAGCAAAGAAAAAATACTCGCCGCTAACACACCAACAAAGATAGAATAAAATATATGTGCAACATGCACACGCGCGCACAAAGTCGCTACAAGAGTCACCACAATAGCAATCACGATGGCACGCATCACGCCTACCCAAACGAAAGATAATAAAATAGTCGCCGACGACATTGGAGACACTAACATTTCATCAATGACACGAGTCCATTTCTGCATATAAACCACTGATACGGAAGCACTGAAAGCACCTGTCAGAATATTCATCATAATCAACCCAGGCACGATAAATTCAATATAAGGTAAATTATTCATAGGGCCAATTCGCGAGCCCATTAGATGCCCAAAAATCAAAAAATAAAGCAATGTGGTAATTGCTGGTGGTAAAATAGTTTGCACGCCAAGACGCATCGTACGGTGCATCTCATTTTTACTGACAGTCCAGAAGGCGACCAATCCTTTTTGTAAATACATATTATTTATCTCGTGTCGTTAAGTTAATGAATAATTCTTCTAAGCGGTTTGATTTATTCCGCATACTGTTTACCGTAATATTATGCTCGCTTAAATGGGCAAATAGTTCATTGAGCTTAGTTTCTTTGCCAACGCAGACCTCTACTGTATGTGAGTCGATCAGCTCTAATTTAAATCCTGGCAGACTCTCTGGCAAGACTTCAACATCATCATTAATATCTAAAATAAATTTTTCAGCATCGGACTCACTAAGTAAAATACGCATACTCGTGTTTCGCACAATCTCACCTTCATCGATAATTGCAATATTACGACACAAGCTTTCTGCCTCTTCCAGATAATGCGTCGTTAAAATGATGGTAGTACCTTGCGCATTTAAATCAAGTAAAAAATCCCATAAAGAGCGGCGTAGCTCAATATCGACACCGGCGGTTGGTTCATCTAAAATCAATAATTTTGGATCATGAATCAAAGCACGAGCAATCATCAGACGCCTTTTCATGCCGCCAGAGAGCGTCACAGCTTTAGCTTTTCGCTTATCCCATAAGCCTAATGCTTTTAAATATTTTTCAACATTTCCTTTAGCTTGTTTTGGTAATATGCCGTAATAGCCTGCCTGTGTATATAAAATATCTTGCACCGGTTCAAAAATATTAAAATTGAATTCTTGCGGAACTAACCCTATCATTGATTTTACTTCTTGCAAGTTAGCATTAAAATCAGTACCGTAAACTTTAATATCTCCAGATGTTTTACTAAGCAATGAGGAAACAATCCCAATCGTCGTTGACTTACCGGCACCATTCGGCCCCAATAAAGCAAAGAAGTCGCCTTCGCGAACTTTTAAACTGATACCTTTTAAAGCTTTGGTACCACTACTGTAGGTTTTGACTAAATTATTGATTTCTAAAGCATAGCTCATTTTGTTAATCACTTAGTTGGTTAATAATTGTTTTTAGCGCATTTAAATCCGCAGCCATTGGTAAACTATTATTGGGTTTATCTAATAAATTCTGTAACTCGGCCGACACGGCAATTGCTTGCCCAACCAAAGGTTCGACAATTGTATCAAATTTTGCAGGGTCTGCGGTTGAAACAATCACCCATGACCCACCTATTAATTGCTCTCTTGCAAAAAAGCCAGTTGCCGTATGTGGACAAACCACTAAACCATAAGCATTATAGAGGTGCTTAATGGTTTCTTTAATTTGCTCATCATCAACAGCGATAACCTTTACATTTTGTTGTAAAGTCTCAAAATCAGAAAACAAGTATTGCAACCGCTCTAGATTACTGGGGTTACCAACATCCATAGCATTTGCCAATGTTACCACACTAGATCTGGGGACAAATTCATCCGTTTCAAGGTAGTCTTTAAGCGCAGTGTTGTTATTGGTGGCTAATATAACATTATCAATCGGGAAACCTAACGCTTTTGCATAAAAACAAGCCGTAACATTGCCTAAATTGCCTGAAGGAACAATAAAGTTCAGAGCGGCATCATGCTGCAGCTGAAAGCCACGAGCATGATAGGCATAATAAATCATTTGCGGCAGTAACCGGCCAATATTAATGCTATTGGCCGTTGATAAGTTAATATTTTCCAATTCGGCATAAGCCGACTTTACCAAGCGCTGACAATCATCAAAATTTCCGTCTACTTCAACCGCGGTAATATTATCTTGCCAACAAGTAATTTGTTTTTCTTGCCTAGCCGAAATTTTTCCTTTAGGGAACAACACGATGACATTGACATTCTCTTTTCCATGAAAAGCACTCGCAACCGCCGAGCCTGTATCCCCAGAAGTTGCGACTAAAATAGTCGTTTTATTCGTTTGATTTAATACTTGCAAACATTCAGCTAAAAATCGCGCGCCGAAATCTTTAAATGAATTCGTCGGTCCATGGAATAACTCCAAACAATAAGTTGAATCATTAATTTTTTGCAATGGAATCGTAAAGTTAAATGCCCGCTTACAAATTTCGGGGATTTTAGAAGCCAGTACAACATCATCGACAAAAAACGCTTGCAGAAATAGAGCGGCAAATTCACAATAGGTTGCATCTATTGGGAAGCTTGAAAAATCAATTGTGGGTAACTTTTCTGGAACAAATAGACCACCATCGTCGGCTAAGCCTTTTTGCATAGCATCGCTTAACGAATATGCTTGGGTTGGATTACGGGTGCTAATAACTTTCATAGTCTTGCTTCTAATATCAATCTAAAAATGAGGCTAACCTTAATAAGTCAGAGAACACACCAGCAGCAGTAACTTGCGCCCCAGCTCCTGGGCCTTGTACCACTAATGGTTGTTCATTATAGCGTTCCGTATAAAAGGCTAAAATATTATCCGTGCCTCGTAAATGGCTAAACGGATGCTGGGCATCATAAGCGACGATATCGACCTGAACAGTATTATCTTTATTAATTTTACCTACATAACAAGGTGTTTTTTGCTCAGCTAACATCGCGTTTAATGGCTGCATAATTTGTGCATCATACATTGGTAGTTTCTGCATAAATTCATCTGCACTAACCTCACGCAAAGCTTCTGGTACTAAGCTCAACACTTGCACATCATCAAGCCCTATATTTAAACCGGCTTCACGGGCCAAGACAACCATTTTTCTGGCGACATCCATACCCGATAAATCATCACGCGGATCAGGCTCAGTGAAGCCTTTTTCTTTAGCTTCCTTCACAATACTAGAAAATGTAGCGCCGGTTTTTAATTGATTGAAAATATAAGCTAAAGTACCTGAAACAATCCCCTCTATACGCTCGACTTTATCACCAGACTGTATCATGTCTTGTAAAGTTTTAATGACCGGTAAGCCCGCACATACAGTCGTTTCATACAGAAAATGTTGATTACCTGTACGAACAACCTGCATTAATGCTTGGTAATAATCAACAGGGCCTGAACAAGCTTTTTTGTTCGGTGTAATAATATGCAAACCATTACTCAGAAACCCTAAGTAATGGTTTGCAACATCTTGGTTCGAACTACAATCGACAATAACACTATGTGGAATATCATCCGTAATGATATGCTCAATGAATTCATTCATATCAGCGGCTTGCTCACACTGGTTAAATTGGTCTGTCCAGTTTTGTAAAGAAATATCATGCTCAGCTAACAACATTTTTTTACTATTAATAATGCCACGTACTGATAATTTAACGTGATGCTTTTCTTGTAAATCTTCTTGTGCTCTCGCTAATTGATTTAATAATGCACTACCGATCAGCCCTGGTCCAATAAGACCAATTGATACTGTTTTCTCTGACAAATAAAAGCCTGAATGCACCACGCGCAATGCCTTATTAATATCTTTTTTGGCTATCACAGCCGAAATATTTCGCTCAGATGAACCTTGCGCTAGAGCTTTGATGCTAATATTCGCTTGTGCTAAAGCCTGGCCAATGCGGGCGGTAATACCCGGCGTGCCAACCATGCCCTCGCCCACTGCGGCAATCACGGCACAACTAGAATCAATAATGGGTGAGCCCATTAAGTTAGCTTGCAGTTCCATTTTAAATTGATGCTCAATCGCTTCGACAGCCAAAGTAACATCATCCACACGAACAGCAATACAAATAGAATGCTCAGAGCTCGCTTGAGAAATTAAAATTACGGACACTTCAGCATCACTCAAGCACTTAAATAAACGAGCCGCGATACCAGCGACCCCAACTAAGCCTGGACCTTGTATATTGATTAGCACAACATCATCAATACTACTAACACCACTCACTAAAAATTGATGCTCCGCGGTCGACACAGCAACAGTCGTGCCTTTCGCACTAGGATTAAACGTATTCTTAATTACAATATCAATATGGCGCTCAATCGCAGGGGCGATGGCTTGTGGGTGCAAAATTTTGGCCCCAAAATAAGAAAGTTCTAATACTTCCTGATAAGATAATTGCGGCAAAACGAAGGCTTTTGGTACCCGTCGCGGGTCAGCACTATAAACACCATCGACATCTGTCCAAATAGTTAACGAGCTTGCTTTATATAAAGCAGCGACGATTGTTGCCGAAAAATCACTACCATTGCGACCTAATGTTGTTCGCTTACCCGTTTCATCAGAAGCAAGAAAACCAGTTACAATCCATTGCTTGGCTTCACTATTATCCAATAATTCTGTGAACGCTTGCTGGCTCTTTTTCCAATTAACCTCAATCACACCAAAGCGATGTTTAATGAAAATTATATGACTCGCATCGACATACTCTGCCGATGTTTGTTGCTGTAGAAATTCAGTTAAGATTTGTGCCGACCATCGCTCACCATAAGATAAAACCAAATCTGAAATATGGGTGGAATAACTTTGTGTCAGGCTTACTGTTTGCAATACTTCAGTTAATTCACGATGATCGCTTGTTAAACTTGTTTTAAAATCTTGAATCGTTAATTCGAGCTCGTGAATAACTTGCCATTGTTTTTCAATAACCACATTCAACTCATATTGATAATTTTTTTGTTTACTCGCTAAATCTAATAGGGTTTGTAATTGATTAGTGATACCACCAATCGCAGAAACCACGGTAATGTGAGGTTTTTGTAGAATAATCTTAGCAACTTGACGAAAACAATCACCGTCGGCAAGCGAACTGCCGCCAAACTTTTGCACTTGATACTGGATCATGATTTACTCTTAGGATACTGCGTAATTTCAACTAAGACACCATAAAGAGGATGATCGATATAATAAATTTGATTTGGTTTCATGCGATACATTTGTCGTAAAATAAATTGATTCGTTTTCAATTGGCTAGCGGCTTTCGTTGATAACTTAGCGATCACAGCTTGTGGAATGGTTAACACTAAATCAGCATTAAATTGGAAAAGAAACGGTTTACTCATTCTAACAAAACCATTTATTTGCCAATTAGCCGCTTGCTGTGGTGCTGGCAATAATTCATCGTTAATTTGATTCAAAGGCGATGTCGCCACAGTCGGGCTACCGCTAGCATCATAAGCTTGCCCACCAAAAATATGAATACGACGTGCTCTACGGTTTGATAAACCTGATTGCAGCCAAGCGGTTTGCAATACAACCTCATAATTCTTATTTTTCACTAACTTAGCCAAAAGACCTTTCATCGACGAGCTTGGAAAAATTTGATATAGCTTACGCAAAGCTGACTCGCTAGAATCACTGCTCAGCGGAGCTGGCTGTAAATTATAAACTCGCTTCATATTCGGTAAACGTGGATCCGCTGGCCATTGCTCCGAGAGCAAACCATTTGCCGACACTTGGGTAAAAACAATTAAATCAATTTTATAAAGTTGTTGCGGCTGAGCATAAAGTGCAAAGGTAAAAAGAAGGATGCTAGTGATTATAAAGTGTTTGAATTTCATGTGCTCATTTTCACTGATATTGAGGAGAAAGTAAAGATTTAGCTCGCTATGCAAGTCTTCTATTTAAATCAAATGCCTAGCAAACGCAGTAGCTGGCCAACAAAATCAAACCGGCCCTTCACTTCTTCCATCGAACTAGTGAAATTCAATCGATTTGCCCCTTGAAGTTTATAAATCGTAGGATATTTCTGCATTATTTGGATCAATTTAATCGGCTCAACATTTGGCTTAGCGTTAAACTCAATGAAACCGCTTTTCGCGCTGGCTTGAATTTTAATAATACCAAGCTTTCTGGCTTTTTGCTTTAAAGTGGCGATTTGGAATAATGCTTTGACCTCATCTGGCAACAAACCAAAACGGTCAATCATTTCAACTTGCAAATCTTTTAGGGCCACCTCATCTTTAGCATTAGATATTCGTTTATACATCACTAAACGATAATGCACGTCAGGTAAATATTCATCAGGGATTAGTGCTGATGTATATAAATCAATTTCGGTTGAGTCTATCAGTGGTTTAGTAAAGTCTGGGTGCTCACCATTACGAAGCGCTGTGACCGCTTTATCTAAGAATTCCATATATAAGGAAAAACCTACCGTTGCAATTTGCCCACTTTGCTCACCACCGAGCAATTCACCGGCCCCACGGATTTCCAAATCATGGGTCGCCAATAAAAAGCCCGAGCCCAAAGTTTCGGCTTCGCTAATCGCATCTAAACGCTTTTGGGCATCTTTGGTAATCACTTTCTCATCTGGAATTAATAGATAAGCATAGGCTTGATGATGCGACCGTCCAACTCTGCCACGCAATTGATGCAATTGTGCTAAACCAAGTTTATCAGCACGGTCAATAATAATGGTGTTTGCCGAGGGTACATCAATACCTGTTTCAATAATCATGGTGCAAACTAAAACATTAAAGCGTTGATGATAAAAATCACTCATCACTTGCTCTAGGTCACGTTCACGCATTTGCCCATGACCAATGCCCACTTTAGCTTCTGGTACAATTTCTTGAATATCTCTGGCGATTTTTTCGATGGTTTTCACATTGTTATGTAAAAAATAAACTTGTCCACCACGCAGTACTTCACGCAAAATAGCTTCACGGATCACCGTATCGTTACGTTTATTCACAAACGTCTTGATAGACAGACGTTTTGCAGGCGGTGTTGCGATTAAAGATAACTCACGGATTTTCGATAAAGACATGTTTAATGTTCTTGGGATCGGTGTCGCTGTTAATGTCAGAATATGCACATCGGTGCGCAAAGCTTTAATTTTTTCTTTTTGCTTCACACCAAAACGATGCTCTTCATCAATAATCAACAACCCTAAGTTATCGAACTTGATATCTTGTTGTAAAAGCTTATGAGTACCGATCACAATATCAACTTTACCATTCGTTAAACCTTGCAAAGTGACATCTTGTTCTTTCTTAGTCCGAAAGCGTGACAGCAATGCAACGTTAATAGGCCAATTGGCAAAACGATCTTTAAAGTTCTGAAAATGTTGCTCTGCTAATAAAGTCGTTGGCACTAAAATCGAAACCTGATGACCATTTTGCACCGCCTGGAAAGTGGCGCGCATTGCAACTTCTGTTTTACCAAAACCAACATCACCGCACACTAAACGATCCATTGGAGTATCTTGCTCCAAATCTAGTAGTACTTCATTAATGGCTCTTAATTGATCTGGCGTTTCTTCAAAAGGAAATGCTGCTGAAAACACACGGTAATTTTCGCCTGGCTCAGAAAACTTTAAGCCTGGTCGCGCTGCACGTCTAGCGTATAAATCTAATAATTCAGCCGCGACATCTCGAGCACGTTCTGCCGCTTTTTGTTTTGCCTTGGACCATTGTTCTGTACCTAATCGATGCAACGGTGCATGTTCGGCATCACCACCGCTATAACGACTAAGTAACTCTAAATTTGCCACCGGTACATAAAGTTTGCTTTGTTCTGCATATTCGATTGTGGCAAATTCAGTCGTAATACCAACTGTCGTCAACGTTTGCAGCCCTAAATAACGACCTACACCATGATCAATATGCACCACTGGCATGCCTGGTTTTAACTCTAGCAAGCTGCGAATAACATTTTGCGGGTCAACTTCTTTTTGCTTACGTAAGCGTCGCTGCATAACGCGTTGACCATACAACTCTGCTTCGGTAATTAATACCATATTAGGAGTAGATAGATTTAAACCACTTCCCACTCCACCGACCGTTATCGCTAAAGCATTATCACTGTCGACAAAGTCTTGCCATGAGGCTAAAACCGTTGGCCTAATTTTAGCATTCGCAAAAAACTCAAGAATAGCCTCACGCCGCCCTTCACTCTCGGCACAAAAAAGAACTCGCTGCTCACTACGTACTAATGCTTGTTGCAATTTAAACAGTGGTTCTTTATTTTGCGTATTAATCGCCACATCTGGGCAACGCTCCGAGGGAAAATTTATTTTCCCTGCTGAAGTCACTAGTGCAGCGGTTTGAATTTTTATTTGCCCATACTGTTTGCACTGCTGAAAAATTTTATC